>CAUZQN010000191.1:0-5937 GCA_963581605.1 uncultured Binatia bacterium (SeqCode) | reverse complement strand
CCTGAAACTTTGACAGGAACAAGCGGATCCTCGTGGGTAGGCTATTTCCCCAAGGGGGATTTTACCCTTACTACTACGAGGCCGGCTGGAACAATAATACGGGTCCAGCGTGGAAGAGAACCACAGTGACGGAGCAGTACCGGTGCCACAAAGACGTTAAAAATTTCCCATTATTGAGCATATTGCGCGAAAGCGATTGTGGGCTCGCTAAAAAACTCGCCATAAAAGTAGAACTAGCAAGTTTGGAATAAGGTTCACGAATACCACGAGCCTCGTCAAACGACAAAACAAACATGGCGTCTTCACCTGGTACATCCGCTACAGCTACCAAGGCAAAGACCGCTGGGAAGCCTCGGCCCATCCAAACGCCGCGCAGAGCTAGCCCTTGCCAAGCGGAGAACAGAAATCAAAGAGGGCAAGTTCCTCGACAAAGCCCCGCCTGGCTGGGCGATGCCCGATAATGAACTCGTCGAACGTTATGTAGAACACCGCAAAGTCACACGGGCGCTCAACACCTACAAAAACGCCTGCTCCGTGTCCCGTGCCCTCCTGCCACTACCGTATTGGACGACACTTCCAATAGTAGTTGTGCATCGTAGGCCCTTCCTTGCGTCGCCTGAGGGTTAACACGACCGAATCGCCAATACGCACGTCCTCAGGATCAACGTCCGTCATCTGCAGATACAGCCGCCCGCCCTGATCGAGATCGACTACACTCATAATCGTCGGGTTGTCGGGAGCGACGTACAGATGGTCTCGGGTGAAGGTGAAAACCTGGCCGGTATGCGCAAGCGGAATTTCCTGGAGCGAATCGTGATTCTGACACGCGCTACACACCCGCGTGATCGGATATTGGCGGGTGTTGCAACGCATACATAAGGTTCCGTGTAGGCGCACATTTTGACTTTCTTCTTTTTCCAGTAGGACGTTGGACAGCTCGGCGGCCTCCTGGTGCTCGCCATAATACGTGCGCATTTTTCGGAAGATCTGGTACGAGGGATACAGACGCTTTTCACTCACGTGATCCGACACTGAAGACGGGAGTGGGCTGGTGCGAATCTCATCAGTCACGCGCAGCAGTACGCCATCCGCACCATCGCCGTAGTTGAGCAGGAGCAGCAAATCACCTGGACTCGCAACTTCTAAGGCCGCGCCAAGCAGAAGAAAGGCAGTCGCACTGCCTGGCGCGCCCATATCCTGAAACAAGGGGTCAAGCAGCTGCGTATCCTGAAAACCCAACTTCTTGGCAACGGCCGCATGCGCCCGGCCATCCGGAGAGGCGAGGATGACCTTGGCCACGTTTTGGGCTTGCAGGCTGTGTTGTTCGAGCAGCGTTTTGCCGACGCTCACCAGGCTCTTGTGATAGCCACGCTCAGTAGAAAATCGCGACGTCTGGGTTTGAATGAAATTATCCGTATCCCGCCGCCATTCGTCCCAAAAATCACTCGAGCGCGTCGCCTGTCCCAGGATCTCAGCCAGCACCTTCTCCTGGCCGAGAGTCACGGCGCTGCCGGCGTCGCCCAGCCACTCCTCTTCACTCTCGCCGGGTTGGCCGTCACGTACGTCACCGCTCGCAATCAAAACATTGGACAACCGGCCGCTCTTGAGTGCGTCCATCCCGGCCCGCAGAGCAGCCGTGGCAGAGCGCAGGCTCGCGCCAAAGTCCACGGTTTCACACGTCGAGGGAAAATCACACGCTGCGGCAAGAAAGCTGGCTGACGAGCGCTGCCAAAAAGGAGCGGACGTTGTCGCAAAGAACAACGCATCAATTTCATTCTTGCCCGGCTGGGTATTGCCTCGCCCGGTATTCTTCAGATGCTCAAGACAGCGCTGGGCGGCTTCAAATCCGAGCGTGAACGCATCTTCATCAAAATACACGGCAGCCCGCTCGCCTTTGCCGCCACGACGATCCCACGCCTGGCCGAATTTACTGCGCTCCAGGCGACAAAAAGGAATATGATAGCCGCAACTTGTAATGCCGATCATAGCCTCTTCCTATACGAGCCCAGCTTGTTTGGCCCGCTCAAGAATAGTGCGCGCCCGGATGAGATGGGGCACATCGACCATCTGGCCTTTAAAACTAAACGCCATCTTGCCCGCCTTTTCATTTTCTGCGAACGCAGCCAGGAGTTCGTGGCTTTCGGCAATCTCTTCAGCCGACGGGCTAAACACGGTGTTGACCGTGTCTATCTGATTTGGGTGGATAGTGATTTTACCCGTAAAGCCCATCCACGCCCCCTCGACACAGTCTCGTCGTAAACCTTCACTATCGCGGATATCGACGAACACCGTGTCCAGCGGCTGTACCCCGGCCGCCGTTGCGGCTAACAGCGTCATGATGCGCGCATAACGAAAAACCTCAAGAAACTGGCCGGCCTCATCCCGATTACGTCGAGCGCCAATAGCAGCCGATAAATCCTCAGCGCCCCACGACAAGGCATCCACTCGCGGACAGGCACCAAAGTCCTTGATGTTCAGCAGCCCCTCGGGTGTCTCGGTTGCCAGCACGACTATTTTGACTTCTCCTGGCGCATAGCCGAGTTGTTTTTCCATACGGGTCAGGATCGCATCAATTTTGAATAGGTCATCTTGGGTACGCACTTTCGGCACGAGGTAGGAGTCCGGTCGACCCTGCATCGTCAACTCAAGATCGCGCACTCCCCACGGCGTATCCAGGGGATTCATCCGCACCATGCGTTCCTGGCGGCCGAAGTCTATATGTTTGAGCCAGTCAGTCACTGTCTCGCGGGCCGAGTCTTTATTGTCCGGCGTGACTGCATCTTCAAGGTCAAGCACCAGCGAGTCTGCCGCCAATGCCAGCGACTTATTCAGCATCTTTTCATTTGCACCCGGCACAAAGTGCACAGCGCGGCGTAAGCGTGTCATGAATTATCTCCGCTATCCGGCCAGGGGCCTACGAGATTTGGGCCTCTTTTTTTCGCATCATGGCCCCGCGCTTGCAGTGCATAACGATTTCGTCGCGCTGATTCTTAGCCCGATGTTCGAAGGTGACGATGCCCCACTGCGGACGCGAGCGGGATTCACGCTTGGCCACAACCTCAGTTTCTACATACAGGGTGTCACCAATGAAAACGGGCTTAGGGAACTTCACCTCTTCAAAACCAAGATTGCCGACCGTCGTGCCCAGCGTGGTATCGCCAACCGACAGGCCCACGGCCAAACCTAACGTAAAAATACTGTTGACCAGACGTTGTCCAAACTCGGCTTTCTTTGCGAACTCTTCGTCCAAGTGGAGAGGCTGGGGGTTCATGGTCATGGTGGTGAATAAGAGATTGTCCGTCTCAGTGATGGTGCGTCCGGGTTGATGCTGGAATACGTCGCCGACGTTTAATTCTTCAAAGTATTTTCCGGCCATATCGTCCTCCCATACCGTTCCATATCGTTTTTGGTCTAGCACCTCTTCAGCCGAAGAGGTCTGTGGACGTTTGCTTACCATGTCCGCCGGACTCGTGCCAGCGAGTGGACCGGAGGCCGGCTAATCAGTTTGCCCTAGTCGGTTTGCTACCGCACTCGATCTGCCTGATACCAAATTCGCCCGTCTTTAATGGTGAGATGGGCGACGAGCTTTTGCTCGCCGGTCATATGATTCTGATCCGTATCCACAAAATCAAACTCTCCCTGCTCAAGGCTTAACACTGCGACATCGGCAATCGCCCCCGGCTTGAGGGTCCCGATTTGCTCATGCTCTCCAATGACACGGGCGGGATTGGTGGTGACACATCGCACAACGTCTTCGAGCGTCATGCCCAAGTTCAGCAGCTTTGACATGGTTGTAGGCAGATCAAAAACCGGTCCCTTGGTCGCACTCGGGATAGTGAGGTCGGTCGCAATTGTATCGGGCAAGAACCCGGCGTCTAACGCCTCCCGAACAAACGCAAAGGGAAAATGCATCCGCCCATGCGCGCAGTCGAAGATGATGCCTTCTTTTTGGGCGGCCCAGACTTCTCTGAGAATGGCTTTCTTTTCCGGTCCCATGATGCCGTATGCGAAGCCGTGGAAGCAGTGGGTCACCACATCACCGGGTTTCAGAAATTCTAGAATCTGTGGCACCGGCAGCAGGGCATCGGTGATATGCACCATGAGCGGTACATGCGCCATGTCAGCCGCTTGGCGCGCAAGCCGCAGCGGTTCCGTTCCGGCAGAGTCAGGCACGACCTTATTGCTAAACCGCAGCTTAACGCCAATGGCGAGGTCTCGATTATTTATGATCGTTCGAGCGCAGCCTTCCGGGTCGGCATAATCCATATGCATGAGTTCACCGACCTGGAGATGAATGAGGCCCAAAGCAGACAGGTGGATGAAGCAGCGCAAGCGGACTTCGCTTTGCTTGGCCACATACTGGCGCAATCCGGGAAAGGTGGCCGAGCCGGAACTGCCCGCATCAACAATCGTAGTCACGCCACTGGCCGCACAGCGTTGATCGGTCTCAGGGCCCATGTCATGCGCGTTCACAAACGTATGTGCATGGATATCAATCAGTCCGGGACAGACGATCTTGCCGGACACATCACGGACGCGGGCTGATTGTGTGGCAGGAATCTCGGGTTCGATTGCAGCAATCTTGCCGTTGCGTATGGCAACGTCTGCTTTTTGCCGCTTTTCATATAACGGCCAACCGGGGTCAAGCACATCGCCGCCTTGTAAGAGGAGATCGTACTTGACCTCGTGTTCCGCTTTGTGGGATTGTGCCATTGCTTCCTCCTTCTCCCAGAATGGCTGCCGTGAGTCGTTACAGATCCTTGAGCGGCTTAGTTCACCGAATGCAGCAATTGCAAGAAAAAGTCTGGCGAGAGTAGCGGAGCAAATGTAGGGGCGCGGTTCCCGCGCCCGTCCGGAGCGATGATGCACCCTACCACGTATTCTCGTGGACCAGCTTCTCAAGTGGGATTTTCGGATTGGACGGCTTGCGCGGCTGCTCATCCGGATAGCCTATCGTGATCAGCCCAACCGGACGGACATGGTTCGGAAGCTGGAAAATATTTGCCACTTCCGCTGAATTATACGAGCCAACAAAACACGCACCTAAACCTTGCTCAGTCGCGCCGAGCAGAATAAGCAACGACGCAAAGGACGTATCCACCAAGCTATAAAAAGATCCACGCGTGCCGTATTTTTCGCCCATACGCTGAGTGTCAGCACAGGTGGCAATGATAATCGGCGCGGTCGCCACCGAGTTTTGGTTCATCGCAGCTTTGGCCAGTTTGGCGCGGACATCGGGGTCACGCACAATAACAAATTCCCACGGCTGGAGATTACCCGCGCTGGGCGCGCGCACGGCATATTGCAGCAGCTTTTTGACCGCTTCGTCTGAAACCGGTTTGTCCTCATACTTCCGGATCATGCGGCGGCGTTTCACCACCGAAGCGAAACTGAGAGGTTCTCCTTGCTCTATAGCGTGGGCGAGGTCATACGCCTGACTGAGGAGTGCGGCTGTACCGATGCCTTGCAGCACATGACGGCGGGTTAACATTTTCTTGGGCATAGAGAACTTGAGGTCGACGAACCCTTTTAGATTCCCCTCACCTTAATCCTCTCCCCTATGGGGCGAGGAAATCTAAAGGGGACTACGAGACAGAATCTTACCGATTCACAAAGCGCAACACACTCACCCCTCCGGTTTGTGTATGGCCAAGAGGGATCTTTGTGATCAGATCGAGCGAGTCAGCATCAAACACTGCCACATCATGCCAGTTGCTGCCGCAGTAAACCTTTTTGCCTTCAGGGTGAATCAGGGCAGCAAAATAGGTATTGGAGAGAGCTACCTTTTTCTCTATGTAACGTGTTTTGGCATCAACCTTCCACAAATTGTTGTACGCAAAATACGCCTTGTTCGTATGCGGCGAAAGAGAGCCAGTGATCACATATTCACTCTCATCAAAGGGCTGCAGTTCAACAATCTCAAGCTCTGGTGCTTCC
>CAUZQN010000190.1:0-5957 GCA_963581605.1 uncultured Binatia bacterium (SeqCode) | reverse complement strand
ATTTGGGGTTAGGAGAGGTGTGATTTTTGCCCGTGAGCCACGTGGTGCAGGTCTCGCTATACACGCCACTTGTACGCAGCGTCCCATTGATATTTCTGAGAGCCCCCGACCCGATCGACCCACCAGTTGGGAGCACCGGGTATATACGAAAGACTCTGCACCTCCTGCCGCTTTGGCTTGGGGTGCAAGCCAGGATAGTACTTAATCGGGCGCGTCCCATCCTGGACAACCACAACCCAGTACAACTCCGTATTGAGATATTTCCACACCTGCGCCTCATAGCTGTGCTTTGCCGCCATGCTCTCTCCTCCATCGCCCATTCCTCGATGGGCGATTTCCCGGCAACGCCACGGGCTCGTAGCCCCTTTACGCTATATTCTAACTGATTATGGTTAAGCGCGTTGCCGGTATGGCGATATGATTTGTAGCGGCGGTTTTCATGGGCCGCCCCTATCTTCCTTCTGAGGCCGTAGGGTTCTCGCTCTCCCTACGGCCTCGTCTCCGCCACGCACCTAGGCTGCAATACGGGCCGGGCGAAGCGTTGAAATCTCGACAGAACCCTCTATCATTGCCCAGATGCGTCGCCACCTCCGCAAAAAGACACGCTGCAGAGAATTCAGGGAGTTCGGCATGTTCATTGAAGCTTCGTTGACGGACGAGGATACCGCAACACTGCTAGCGGAGTTTCGGGCACAGATACTCGACCCCCACGGACTGGGATTCCGGGGGCACGTTGTAAACCACACCTTATCCGGGGTTATAGGACTAGGGCTGCGGGACGACTACGAAGCTAATCAAGAACGCATTTTGGTGTGGCTCCTCCGCCACCCGCTTATTACATCGGTGGATAAAAGTAGCCTCTACGAATACGGGGCCGACAATGGGCATCAAGGGGGAGGGCCGCGACTATGACACGCGACGAAGAGATTCGCCACGATTTAGCACGCCAGTGGCAGGAACTGGAGGGCAAGAAGACCGATCAGGATGCCACGAGGATTACACAAGATATCCGCAACTTTCTTGCCATCGCGAAAGCCTTTGGGAAAAAAAACCAACCTGTCACGCAAGCTATCCCCTCACTGCCGCCTACCCGGTAGGGCCACGGGGCATACTATGAGCTCAACATTCGGAAAGATCGACGCCACGCAGATTATTGAGCTGGTGGTTCAATCACCGTCCTACTTTTTTCTCTTTGATGAAGAAGATCTGCGGCGGTGGGCCAAGGTTTGATTGGTTCCCTGGTGATATGCGACAATCGATTAGGAAGGGCTCAATCCCAGGGGGTCGGATTATGTATTTCCTTACGATCTGGTTGGCTACGATAGTGTTCACGTCACCCGCCAGTGCTGCAGACTGTATCTTATCGTTCGACAACTCGTGCATCCGCGAGTGGTTAAGCCCGCCAGAATACGAGGTCGAAGCGGCGTATCAGTATCGTATGCAGATATTGGCACAAATGCGCGACGAGCGTGAAACGCAGGAACGCGCAGAACTGCTAGCCGACCTCTGACTTGAGGACGCCGACGGCCCAGCAGCGCGGCATCTGCGCCAACGCCTCGTCGAGGAGCTGACCGCTCGCATCTCCCGTGACGCGATGAGGGGCGAGCTACCGGGACCTTGACCCTATATATTCTACTGCAGCCTAAATGTTCGAGCCCTGTTTACTCGTAGACGAGTCCTGATTGAGGTCGTCATCGGACATAATGATGTCCTTATACGTCGCCCCGGCCGGGATCATTGGGTAGACGTTTTCCTCGGGCCGAACAATGATATCGAGCAGATACGGTTCGTGTGGGTCGGCCAGCATCCGCTCATAGGCGGTGCGCAGATCCTCCTTGCGCCTGACCCGTTCGGCCTTGACGCGATACCCTTGGGCAATCGCAAGAAAGTCTGGATAGACGTCTGCGTCTCCAACCCTTTTGACCGCAGTAGTGGGGTCCCGCAAGCTGGTCTCTGCCCGGCGTCCCTGGTAGATCATGTCCTGCCATTGACGCACCATGCCCAGCCACTGGTTATTTATCACCACGACTTTGACGCCCACACCGTACCGATGACAGGTGCTGAGCTCATGGATGGTCATATTCAAACTCCCATCCCCGTCAATATCGATGACCATCCGCTCCGGACAGCCAATCTTCGCTCCGATGGCTGCCGGCAAGCCAAAACCCATCGTCCCGAATCCTGAGCTACTGAGAAAGGACCGCGGCTGGCGCATACGGTAATGTTGCATCGCCCACATCTGATGTTGCCCCACACCCAGAGTGACAAGCGCGTTCCCGTCGGTCAGGTCACTGAGCAGGGCAATAGCATATTGCGGCGTGAGTTCCGGATCCTCGCCCACAGTCATGGGGTATTTTTCTTTCAAGTCAGTCACGTATCGCACCCAGTGTGCGGAATCACCCGGCTGTACGGCATCAATCAACTGCTGGAGTGCCTGGCGCAAGTCGGCGCAAATCGGCAGCGTGACCGTTTTGTTCTTATTGAGCTCAGCCCGGTCAACGTCGATATGAATGATCGTGCCGTGCTTGATGAACTCGCTCACTTTGCCGGTCACGCGATCGTCAAAGCGAACGCCCAGCGCTAACACCAGGTCCGCTTCGTTAATAGCGACGTTGGCGTACTTCGTGCCATGCATCCCGAGCACATGCAAGGCGAGCCGATGATCCGGAGGGAAGGTGCCCAACCCCATTATTGTAGTAGTCACCGGGCAGCCCAACTTCTCGGCCAATTGCAGCAGCAAGGGACCGGTATCGGAACTGGTGACACCGCCGCCCGCATACAAGATCGGGCGGCGGGCATCCTGGATCAGCTGACAGCACAGCTCCAGCTGGGAAGGAGAGATGGGCCCAAGAGATGGCTCGGGCGGGGCGATCTCCGCCGGCATGCGCGGCGGCGCGTAGTTCCCCTCAAGGTCGCACGGGTAGTGCTGTTGAATATCCTTGGGGATGTCCAGCAGTACTGGGCCTGGCCGATTTCCAGCCGCCAGTGCGAAGGACTGCCGCACTAATGTCGGGATATTGGCCACACAGTCAACCAGGAAGCTGTGTTTGGTGATGGGGGTCGTGATCCCCACAATATCCGCTTCCTGAAAGGCATTCTTGCCCAGCAAGTGGGAGGGAACATTTCCGGTAATCGCGACGATCGGCACGGAATCACTGTTGGCGTCGGCGATACCGGTCACGAGGTTGGTTGCGCCAGGGCCGGAGGTGGCCAAACACACGCCCACTCTTCCAGTCGCCCGCGCGTATCCTTCGGCGGCATGGGCGGCGCCTTGTTCGTGCTCGACACGGATACAGCGGATCCCGTACTCGTGGAGTACGTCGAAGATCTCGAGGTTCGCGCCGCCCGGATAGCCGAACAGCACCTCGACACCTTCGAGGGTAAGGCATTTGGCCAAAATCTGCGCCCCGCGCAAGGCATGCCGGCGGTCTTCAATCTGAATCTCTGATAGCGGCGCACCCAGAATGACGGGTGCATCGTCATACGTGACGTGTTCCCCACTACTAGGACTACTAAGGATAGTTTGCTGGGCCACGTTCGGCTCGCCTGTGTGGAGTTGTTGTTCAGAGGTAATCCGGTCTCTCATGACAATACCCGCCCCAAGAAGATGACTATATTTTTATCCCGTTACGCACTACTGGTCGAGAGCGGAGCCCAAGAGAACAGACGTATCACCAAAACATTGTAGCCTCAATCTCCGCTTGCTCCACAATGCCGGCGTGCTTATCCTAAAAGGCTATCCGAATAACGGTTTCAAGGTGAGATGTTGAGCCCTTCGACTGAGCTCAGGATAAACTCCGCGAAACATCTCACCTCCACGCCTAGGGGAAAGATTCTTCGCTACACTCAGAATGACAGAACCGGGCGACTATAGTTATTCGGATAGGCACTAAGCATCCAGAGAATGGTGATGTAGAACAATGACTGAATATTTTCTCGCAACAAGTCTCTTGATCGTGTTAGCCCTCATTGAGGGCTTCAACGGCGCAAACTTCGCCTTCCGGGCCAAACATACCTTCCGCACCTTCAAGGTCTCGTATTATGATGATGGACCGGGAATTGCGATCCAGGAGTTCGGCGTGTATAGCCTCGGCCTTGCCACTGCCTACTTGCTAGCTGCGTGGGAGCCGGCGTGGCGCGGAGGGATGGTGCTCGCCGGCATCGTGATCAATGTGTTTGCAGGCGGGATGCACTTCCTGCGTGCGCGTGGGATCTACTTTGGTGATGCGCAACCGATGCTGAGCCGCCGCTCCGAAGGGACCCAGGGCCTTGTGCATGCGCTTGTGGTGAGCGCACTTATTGTCATCTTGCCCTGAGTGGTCAAAAAGAGATTGCTTCGTCGCCCTCAGCTCCTCGCAATGACACATCCTACAGGCAGTCGAGTGAGCGCCAGGCCTAACCGCCTATTCCATTTGGCTGCTCAAATAATCCAGAGCCACACCCGTCATCGCGCGTACGCCCACAATGAGTACATCCTCATTGACATAGAAATGCGGCGAATGATTCGCAGCGGCTTCCCCAGCCTGTACGCCCTCTTTATTCACGCCCAAAAGAAAATAGAAGCCTGGAATTTTTTCTTGAAAAAAGGCGAAATCCTCGGCCCCCATTCTCGGTCGTGTTTCCTCAACACGCTGCTCACCTGCAGCCCAGCGTAGAGTCGGTAACATTTGATACGTGAGGGCGGGATCGTTATACGTGACGGGCGCAACATTCTGAACGCTCAAAGTCGCCGTGGCTCCGGCCGCTGCGGCAATCTGCTGCGCAGTCTGCCGAATGCGCCGAATAACGTCCTCGCGCATCTGACCGTCTAAGGTGCGTATCGTGCCTATCATCTCAACCTCGTCAGGAATGATATTCCAGCGTATACCCGCGTTGATCCGGCCGATAGAAATGACAGTCGGGGCCTTGGTGATATCCAGTTGTCGGCTCGGAATTATCTGAATGGCCGTCATAATCTGAGCAGCAACAATGATCGGGTCTACGCCTCCCCAGGGCTGAGCCCCATGTGTTTGGCGCCCGTGCACGGTGATCACAAAGCGGTCGGCAGCGGCGAGCGCTCCCTCGGCTCGATAATACAAATTGCCTGCCAGGGCGGGCCACACGTGTAAGCCGAATATGGCCTGGGGTGCGTGCGGTTCACCCAAAACACCTTCCTTCAGCATGAGCTTCGCCCCACCCTCTTCTCCTTCGGGCGGACCCTCTTCTGCCGGTTGAAAGATGAATTTAATCGTACCAGGGATATCGTCTTTCCTGCCTGCCAGCACTTCCGCCGTACCCATGAGGATGGCGGTGTGGGCGTCGTGTCCGCAGGCGTGCATCACGCCGACATCCTGACCGTTGTAAGTGGTCCGGACCGTAGAGGCGAAGGGTACGTCCCGCATCTCAGTCACAGGCAGTGCGTCCATATCTGCCCGTAAGGCAACAACACCGCCCGGCTTACCGCCTTGGAGTATGCCAACAACACCGGTGTGGGCGACTTCTTTTTGGACCTCTAAACCTAAGCTCTCCAGATGTTCGGCTACCAGCTTGGCAGTACGAAACTCTCGGTTAGACAGTTCGGGGTGCTGGTGTATGTCCCGCCGCCACGTAATGACCTTGGACGCAATGGCTTCGATAGCCGGTTCAAGTGATGATTTGAGATCTTGAGCATGTGCAGACGGTGCCAAACCCGGTGCCAGACTTAGGAAGACGGCAACGACGATAGTCCTCATACGGAAGGCAGCCCAGGCAGGGAAATAGAAAGGAAAAAAAGACTTTGCCAAACAGGCACCCATTACGACAGACGCATAATGTCTCATACCGGCTCCTCGTCAAAATGTGAATTATCCTTGGGCCTACTTGGGCTTAATGGAAGAAGCAAGGGCCACAGCGGCCCCATAGCCCCGGCTTTTCGCCTCACCCTAGCTCTCAGTCACGATGTATAGTATGAGCAGTTACGCGCTGACTCCTGGAGGACC
>CAUZQN010000189.1:0-5967 GCA_963581605.1 uncultured Binatia bacterium (SeqCode) | reverse complement strand
TTCTGATGGGTGAAGATGTCGCAGGTGGGGCTGGGGTTGAACACCTAGAGGGAGACGATGCGTGGGGCGGCGTGCTCGGTGTAACAAAAGGCTTAGTCAAAGAATTTGGGCGAGAGCGGGTCCTGGATACCCCGATTAGCGAATCCGGTTTCATTGGTGCCGCAGTTGGTGCGGCGGTAACCGGTCTGCGTCCTATCGTCGAAATGATGTTCGTCGGCTTTATGGGCGTGTGTTTTGATCAGATTTTGAACCAGGGAGCCAAGCTGCGCTATATGTTTGGCGGCAAAGCCAAGGTCCCCTTGGTCATTCGTACCATCTGTGGTGGCGGCTATCGCGCGGCGGCCCAACACTCGCAAGTCCTGCACTCTCTGTTCACGCATATTCCGGGTCTCAAAACCGTCGTTCCTTCCACGCCGTATGATGCCAAGGGGCTGCTGATTTCATCCATCCGGGACGACGATCTGGTCATCTTCTTCGAAGATATTACGTTTGGGGCCATGAAGGGCGTTGTCCCCGAAGGAGACTACAGCATTCCATTAGGGAAGGCCGACATTAAGCGCGCGGGCACCGATGTAACCATTGTCGCAATCGGCAAAATGGTCCACTACGCTCTGGATGCCGCGACTGAACTCGAAAAACAGGGTAAGAGCGCCGAGGTCATAGACCCGCGCACGCTCTCGCCGTTTGATGAAGACACCGTGCTGGAGTCGGTCCACAAGACCGGCCGTCTCATCGTCGCCGACGAATCCCATCCCCGCTGTAATATAGGCACCGACATTGCTGCACTGGTTGCGGATAAAGGATTTGATGATTTGAACGCGCCGATTAAAATCGTGTGCTCACCGCATACACCCGTGCCGTTTAGTCCGCCCTTAGAGGACCATTATCTGCCCAACCCGCAGAAAATAACTGCGACCGCGCTGGAGCTCTTTTAAATCCAAATCGAATAGGGGCACGGCATGCCGTGTCCCATACGCATCCATACAACTCTTCACAACGCTCCTTTTTCATCCCATGGCATCCGCCGTCGGCATTATTGCAAACCCGCGTGCAGGCAAGGACATCCGTCGTCTAGTGGCACACGGGTCTATCCTCGATACGCAAGAAAAAGTCTATATCGTGCGGCGCGCCATTCTCGGCATTCAAGGCGCTGGAGGTGAGGAGGTCGTCTTCTTCCCTGACCCAGCCAATATCGGCCCCAAAGCCCTGTCCGGCATTGAAAACGAGCTGCGCATTACGCCCCGTTTTTTAGACATGTCGGTCTTCGACGAGGCGGGCGATTCAACGCGTGCAGCCCAGCTCATGAACGAGCAAGGGGTAGCGTGTGTCATCGTCATTGGCGGAGACGGGACAAACCGCGTGGTCACTAAGGGCAGCGGTTGCATGCCGTTGATCCCGCTTTCCACTGGTACGAATAATGCCTTTCCGCAATTCTTGGAGTCTACGCTGGCGGGTTTAGCGGCGGGCTATTATGCGACGCGCCAATTCTCCGCGGACGCTTGCAGCCATCCAACCAAACGGCTCAACCTCTACCGCAACGGAGCACTAGAAGATCTCGCACTGATAGATGTCGCGGTATGCGATTACCAGTTTGTCGGGGCCAGAGCGGTGTGGGAGATAGACAGACTGAAGGAGTTGTTTCTGACCCAAGGGCGTCCGACGAATATAGGGTTGGCGTCCATCGGCGGTATGCTGCATCCCATCCGCCCAGACGAAGAAGGCGGGCTGTATGTCCAGATCGGTGGCACGGCACAGTCCATTGTCGCGCCTATTGCGCCGGGCATCGTCGTGCCGGTCCCTATCCAACGGCACATGCCCATGCAGCTCGGCACCCGGCTGCCGGTCACCTTTAAGCCCTCGATTCTTGCGCTTGACGGCGAGCGTGAGATTATTGTGAATGCCGCTGATGACTGGGAAATCGAACTGTCGTGGGACGGCCCGCGTGTCCTCGATATCGAAAAAGTGATGGACGCCGCTCGAACGTAAAGGCATCCGCCCCACGCGCACGCACGCGTATACACGCCCACCTCTCGTCGAAACTCTTTTCTATGTAGGCTATTCTCTATGAGCGACACTCTCTCCTCTGCCCATCCGCCGCGCGTGCATATTGTCAGCCACGGCCCGTACTGCCTGGACGGCGTCGCCGCAGCCGTGTCTGTCGCGCGCTACCGCGCGGGCAATCAGATCATTCCCCATTTCTCCGGAAACGGACGGATTAATGAGGTGCTCCGTTCGATTCATGCGGACGCGGCTCCGGCGGGCAGTGAACTCTGGATTACCGATATTTCTTGGACTGAAAAAGAAACCGACGACCATCTCTGCCAGCTTGCCGACCATGGCGTTAAAATTTACTGGTTTGATCATCATCGGACTGCCTTGGCCCGACTCGACAAGGGCGATATTCAGGTCCCTTTTAGCCACTATGTTGTCAGCGAAAAGTATTCTGCGGCACGTCTCGTCTACGACTATCTCGCAAAACAGCTCACACAGGCCGGTCAGCACAACCCGGCCTTTACCGACTTCGCCCATGTTGCGGCCCTGGCGGATGATACCGACCGCTGGGTCCATGCCATTCCAGGCTCGCGCGAGCTTGCGTTGACTATTCGGACCATGGGTGCCGACCGCGATAGTCTCGACGGCTACAACGAACTGCTCGGCATTGATACCCAGGCAACGTATACATCCGTTATGCAAACGGCATACAAGAAAGCCGCGCAGGAGATTCAGTCAAGCTTCGAGCTGGCAGAAAAAAGCCGCGTCAGCATGCCGATTGCCGGCACCCCATACACGCTGGTTGCCGCCGTATGCGAAGGTCATCCAAGTGAAATCGGCGATGCCTGGGGCAAGAAGGCGACCCAGACTGTGTTTGCCTTTTATGACCTCAAAGGCGAAGGCGTGAGCTTACGTCGTTCTCCAGACTGTCCGATCGATTTATCTCAGCTTGCCGACGCTTTTGGCGGGGGGGGACATCCGGCGGCAGCCGGCTGCCGACCGGCAGAGCTGCTCCGACTCTTCGCTCAGCAGACAGCCACACTCTTAGGTGGAGTCATACCGGCCATCGCTGGCGGGGCCATCGTTGAGCCTGAATCCGAAAAATCCGCATCATGAAAATCCTCATCTGCGGCACCCATTTTCCACACTGCTCAGAGATGCTGCAGAAACATTTGCCGCAGGACACGATAGTCTCGTGTCCTGCCGATCAGGTCCTTACAGCCGCGACGCATATGGATGTCCTGGTTCCGGCCATGCACCGCGTTGATGCACAGATCATCGCCCAGACCTCAGCTACGCTGATTCACCAGTTCGGTGTCGGACTTGAGGGTGTTGATATTCCAGCCGCTACTGAGCAGAGCATCTATGTGGCCAATGTTCCCGGCCATCAAGGGACCGGAAACGCGGCCTCGGTCTCGGAACACGCGATTTTTCTCATGCTGGCCTTGGCCCGCAAATTTCCCCAAGCGGCTGAGAATATCCGCCAGAAAGTCTTCGGCTCGCCCATGGGCAAGGGTCTGCTGGGAAAAACTGTTGCTATCATTGGTGTGGGCAGCATAGGAACCGAGTTGGCCAGACGGCTACGAAACTTCGGCGTTCGCTTGCTCGGCATTAAACAGCATCCGTCCGATGAGGTGAAAGAAACTTTTGGCTTTGATTTTCTTGGGGGGTCGCAGGATTTGGATCGTATTCTGGCAGAGGCGGATTTCGTGGTCTTGGCGCTTCCCGTCACACCGCAAACGCATGGCATTATCGACACGCCAGCCCTCGCCAGTATGAAGAACAAAGCGTTTCTCATTAATGTCGGCCGGGGGCCGGTGATCGACCACGACGCGCTGGTCGAAGCCCTCAAACAAAAGCAGATCGCTGGCGCTGGTTTAGATGTGTTCTGGGACGAGCCGACTGATCCAAGCGATCCACTTTTCCAGTACAACGTGATAGCGACACCCCACACCGCCGGGGTGACAGACTTGTCTTATAACGACATTGCTCGCGGCTTAGCGGCGAACGTCAACCGGCTCCGCGCAGGCGAGCCGCTTATCAACTGCGTCAATCTGGCTGAAGTACAAGCGCGACGGTAGGGTTCTCGTCCAATTCTCTCCCTCTAGTTGAAACACGGGGCGGAATGAAAGAGAATCACTCAATGGGAGGTCAGAATAGAACTCAGTCAGATCGTTGCCAGCCAGCCCCTTACTCCAGCAGAGCTGATAAGCTCACTGATCGGCATCGCCGGCTTGGCACTCGTGGCCTACGGCATCCATATGATGGGCCGAGGCAACACCGAGCGCCAAGCAATAGCCGACACACTCAACACCCACACGCAGGCCCTCCAGAAAGTCCTCGAAAAGATGGACTAACAAAAATGCCTCTCGGACTCACGATCCGAGAGGCGCCCTACTCCGTCGCAAAGTAAAAGAAGAGAAAAGTGGAGATGATGAGAGTTAGCGCTACGCTCGCTCGACATAGTTTTAAGAGGAAGCAGTTATGAACCACTTCCTATCTTTTGCGCTCCTGTCCCTCAGCCTGACCACCTGCCTCTCCGCCTGCGGCGAATCGGGTCCACCAAAACCGCCCCGCCAACCTACGCCGGTTGATATGTCTCGTGTGGGCAGCATCTCCGGCAGCATTCATTTTGAAGGGCCAGTGCCAGAGCAAAGCGTTCTCCAACTCGGTGGCTGGTCGGAATGTGCAGCGCAACATGAAGGCACGGTGTACGCCAGCGACGTACTCGTGACAAACGGCAAACTCCAAAACGCGCTGGTGTATATCAAACACGGACTTGGAGACCGTATTTTTGCTGTACCTGAACAGTCGGTACTGAATGACCAAAAAGGCTGCGTCTTTCTTCCCCGTGTAATGGCGGTCCAAGTCGATCAGCAGATTCGCTATTTAAACAGCGACCGCACGGCCCATAATGTGCACGGACTGCCCGCCAATTCTTCACAGTGGAATTTCAGTCTGGGCCTCAAGGGCGCCTCACGCACGATGAGTGTCGGCGCGGAAGAAATCGGCATTGAGGTCAAATGTGACATTCACGGCTGGATGCGTGGTTATGTCGGCGTGTTCGATCACCCCTATTTTGCATTGAGCAGCGAGGATGGCTCCTTCACTCTCCAGAACGTGCCGCCAGGTGAATACAGGCTCGTAGCCTGGCACGAACGCTTTGGGGTCCAGTCACAAAAGATTTCTCTTTCGGCCAAAGGGGAAGAGACAGTCAAACTGACGTTTACGGCAGGCTAGAGAGACAAAAGGGGCGGTTTACAGCCCGCCCCTCTCTTGTTTAACGAAAAATAAAGAGTCCGGTCCTAATCCACCGGCCATTCCTTGGCAACCTTGCCACCAATCTGAAAAATCATGTGATATGCCAGACCAAAGCCGAGTCCCAGTACGATAATTAGCCACAGCGGCCCAAAAGTAAGAGACGGATAATGCCCGGCTCCGGCTATCATCCCGAAGAGCATCGGTACGGACAGAAACGTATTCGCTCGAGAAGCCAGCAGGGCCTTCTTGGGCAATGCCGGGTCTGGGGCCTCACCCTTCACGATTGCAGTGATAATCTGTTGCTGGGCCGGCCAAATGATGAACCAGACATTGAACCACATAATCGTTCCGAACAGCGCACCCATGGTAAGCCACAGTCCGGCGCTCGAACCAAATAAGCCCGCATCGCCGGTAAAGCCACTGCCCAGGAGAAAATACTTCCACAAGATCATCAACAGACCGGAGAGAAAGGTAAACATGGCTCCCCAGCGGAACCACCACAGCGTGCGCGGCATGAGTTCGGGCACCACCTGCTTACGCACGTCCGCTTCGAGTGCGCCTTGGAAGTGGGCGTTGATTAAATTGAAATAGTACAGTAGGCCAATCCAGGTAATACCGGCCAACAAATGAATCCACCGGAATAACGCTTGTAAAATATCGTCCATCGTCTTTCCTCCTCGTGTCGTTTCCTCTACTTCCGTGTCGTTACTAGAG
>CAUZQN010000188.1:0-5989 GCA_963581605.1 uncultured Binatia bacterium (SeqCode) | reverse complement strand
TGGCGGATAGGGAGGAAAGGAGACCAGACCCTACCCGCCAGAGGGTAGGCCGTCCCACTTCTCATGGAGAAAGAGGAAAAGTGGGACTCTGTATTTATAGACGCATCAAATCCCAGCAAGATTCACGCGGAGTCTGCATCATATCGGAGATTTATTGCCGCTGACTGCGCGGTACGAATGTAATAATCGACGACTTCCAGACCTCGACCAGGGGCTGACCGTTCACCATATAGACCTGGTAAAACTTCACCCATTCATTGTCCTTACGCTTCCATTTTTCAATCGGCACACAGCGCAGCTCCACCTCATCGCCGACCCGAATGATACCACGCGTCAGGATCGTACTTCCGGTGTGTATCCAAAACGGCATAACGAATTGATGCTGGACGGCAAAGCTGCCGTGCGCCATGACCAGACCAGGATGGACCGGCGGCGTCTCACCCTCACCAAAGATAGCCACATCCTCCTGCGTCCGCTCACAATAGCTCAACTGCTGCGACAGGCTCAGCTGCCAGCGGAAGCGCCGAAACGGTTTGTTGAGCTCCATCCGCTCCCAAGTCCCGTGTACACGTTCGCCTTCCCAGTCTATCGGTTCGAGTCCTGCCAAAGCGTCCACCCCAGGAGGTGCATCGGGAATGTGAGTTTGCATGGCAATCAGTTCCTGCCCGGCTTCGTTTGTCGCCCTGACTGAAAAAGCATGCGCTTGGTCACTGTCAGCATCCGGAGTGATGGACGACGTGACCCAGTCATCATCATAAGCGGGGGATTTGAAGCGCAGGTCAAACCAGTGGCAGCCGAGCCACTGCTCACCGTAGCGTTGAATCAGCGGGCGGATCATCTGCCCGTATACCAGCGCACCGCCCACAATCGAGCCCCAAAAGCCCAACGCTTGGGCGCCCTCTTTGGTATGGGCTTTGTTCTCGCCCTCGTTAATGTTGCGCGTCTGGAATCTATACGGCTCGAATGTTTCCACCGCGTCTTGTATCCCCATAACGGCCTCCCCTTTTTGCATGGTCCGTCCGGCATGTTATGCCGGATCGCGGTTAGGGAGCAAGATCGTCATTCTCAAGCGGTCAGCTAGAAGCCTGCTCATCCCTATGCAATAATCTGCGCCGCAACTATAACCCGAGGGGGCGAGGGAGGCTCCGATTATGTCAGCCACGATAGCCGCACAGGACATAACACCAAGCCTGGACGAAGCCATTAACGCCGCGACGGCCTGGCTGTACCGAGAGCAGGCCGAAGATGGCTACTGGGTCGGCATGCTGCAGTCCAACTGCTGCATGGAAGCCCAGTGGCTGCTGGCCATGCACTTCCTGAGCTATGAACATCCCCATAAGCAGAAGATTGTTCAGACCCTGCTCAATGCGCAGCGCGAAGACGGCTCGTGGGAAATCTATTACGACGCGCCGGACGGTGACATTAATACAACCGTTGAATGTTACGCTGCCTTACGCGCAAACGGCTTTGCTCCAGACGACGGCTGCCTGCGCAAAGCCCGCGACTGGATCTTTGTCCATGGAGGCCTCGGTGAGATCCGCGTTTTCACGCGATACTGGCTCGCCCTGATCGGTGAATGGCCGTGGGAGAAAACGCCCAATCTTCCGCCCGAAGTGGTATTCTTTCCTAAGTGGTTTCCGTTCAGCATTTATAATTTTGCCTCCTGGGCACGAGCGACAATTCTGCCGCTGACCATCCTGTCAGCTCGGCACGTCGTCCGCCCGCTGCCACCAGAGTGCCGCTTAGACGAACTCTTTCCGGATGACCGCGAGCGAATGAATTATGACCTGCCGTCGCGGCCGGGTTTCTGGCCGGTGTTCTTTTTTACGGCAAATGCATGCTTGCATTGGTATCAAAAACTCGGTCTGAAGCTTGGTCTCACACCGGGTCGCGAAGTCGCGGTTCGGCAATGCCTGGAATGGATCATTCGGCACCAGGACGCAGACGGTGCGTGGGGCGGGATTCAACCCCCGTGGATTTACAGCCTGATGGTCCTCAATATTGAAGGCTATCCGCTCTCGCATCCCGTCGTGGCCAAAGGACTCTCCGCGATCGACGACCACTGGTCATACGAACGTGACGGGAGTTTGCATATTCAAGCCAGTGAATCACCCATCTGGGATACGCTGCTGTCCATGCTGGCCATGATCGATTGTGACTTTCAGGTCCAACAGTCAGAGCCCATGCAGCACGCGCTCAAGTGGATCTTGGACAAAGAAGTCGTCACTGGAGGTGACTGGCAGATAAAAGTCCCGACCGCAAGTCCTGGCGGCTGGGCGTTTGAGCGCGCAAATGCGGCGTATCCGGACATTGATGATACAGCGCTGGCCCTGATCGTCCTGGCGCATTTACGCGAGCAGAGCCCTGGGGATACGCGCTTTGATAAACCAATTGAACGTGCCAAAGCCTGGGTGCTGGCGATGCAGTCAGACAACGGCGGCTGGGCTGCGTTTGATAAAAACAACGACAAGGATTTGCTGACCAAGATTCCGTTCTGTGATTTCGGAGAGGCACTCGACCCGCCCAGTGTCGATGTCACTGCTCACGTGCTCGAAGCCTTTGGTGTACTAGGCTATGACAAATCGCATCCCGCTATGGCCCGTGCCCTTGCCTACGTTCTGGCGGATCAAGAGCCGGAAGGCAGTTGGTTCGGTCGTTGGGGCGTAAATCATATCTATGGCACGGCCGCAGTCCTGCCCGCGCTCAAAGCTATTGGCGAAGATATGAGCGCGGCCTATGTCCACAAAGCCGCTCAGTGGATTGCGGATCACCAGAACGAAGACGATGGTTGGGGTGAGACGTGTGCCTCGTATATGGACGACCGTTTACGCGGCAAAGGGCCGAGTACGGCCTCCCAGACCGCTTGGGCACTCATGGCGTTGCTCTCTGTGGACGGACACGCATTTGATGCCCCCATTCGTACAGGACTCGACTATCTCTTACGTACCCAACAAGACGGCAGCTGGGATGAACCATATTACACCGGCACTGGTTTTCCCGGCTACGGCACAGGCGTACGAACGAATATGCAGGTCCAAGAAATGAAAAAACGCTTTATGCAGGGGACCGAACTCCAGCGCGGCTTCATGATCAACTACAATATGTACCGCCACTACTTTCCGCTCATAGCATTGGGGAGAGCGCGCTCGTATCTCGCGCGGGCGTAGAGGGGGTGCAAGCGTAGCATCACCCACCGGAATAAGATGAAGTGAAGCAGCCTATACGTTTGTGTTAACTTGGCTTTCAGCCAATACAAAATCTTTGTTGGGAGCTACCGCGTGGAGCAGCTCATTAAGCTTCTCCACTGTCGGAACCGAGACACCTTGTTCGTAGCGTGCATACGCATTTCGGGAACTGACGCCAAGGCGTTTCGCTGCTTGCGCTAACGAAAGGCCGCTCAGTTCCCGCTGACGCTGAAGGAGTCAGCTGACCATGGTCCGCGTGTCTGAAGAGCTCACTTCGAAGGCACCATTTTCCCCCGGATGGACGGTAACAGAAAATCCGTGTTTATCGGCTAGTGTCTCCACCAAATCCGCAATCATTTCGAACGCTTCTTTACGTGTATATCCCTGCGTCATGACGTTAAGGATAGGGATTTCTATAAGCCAGAACTTCCCGTCTCTATACATTCTTCCCGTAAATCGCACGTTTACCTCTTTTTCTGAGATGCACTCACAATATTCCGTCTGATCCCACACGCCTGGATACCTGCTTTTGCAGGTATGACACGATAAGGAATGTCATTCCCGTGGAAACGGGAATCCAGGAGGGGAGGAGCGGGGATGCGGACAGCATGCTCCGTGCAATTTGTTATATCTTATTCGCGTCCCATCCCTATCTATAACGCCTTTATGTCCGCATACTCACCCACCTGAATGCCAAACGACTCGGCTTGTTGCAGCAGCTCAAGCGCGTTACGGACGTGGGCGTAGTCTATCATCATGCCGTCATACGTCACGGCAGCCTTACCTGCTTTTTCAGCATCGGCCATGGCTTGCATAATACCTTTGTTCCATTCGATCTCTTCTGGCGAGGGTGAAAAGATCTCATTCGCAATCGGTACGGCAGAGGGATGAATCAGCAGGCAACCGCGAAAACCAACCTCCCGTCCACGCTGGATTTGCGAACGCACCAGCTCGATATCACCGACCTCAAGCGAACCGCCACCGATCGGATATTCAATCCCGGCGGCACGGGCGGCTAATAAAATATGCGAGGCCAGGTATAGCGTCTCCAGGCCTTGGCGCGTCCACTTATAGCCTATGGCCTTGGTCACATCTCCCGACCTGGCGCCGACGCCGCCAATGAGGTTGCCTACGCGCGGACATGCTGTGGCCAGCTTATAAGCATCCATAATGCCGCGTGCGGTTTCGGGCAGAACCATGATTTCAATCGAGCCGATGGGAAGTCCGGCTTTGTGTTCAAATAACTCCAGCCAGGCGTCAACCTTGAGCACTTCCTCAACCTTCTCCAGCTTGGGCACAGCGACTGCGTCGAGTCCCTCAGTGACAACGGCCTCAACATCTTCGCCCGTGAGACCGGTGTCCACACCGTTCAGGCGGACAAAGACGCCCACATTCCTGCCGCGTAAGCGTTCAATGCCCGTGCGCACGATTTGCCGCGCTGTAACCTTTTCAGCAATCGGAACGGCATCTTCAAGATCTAACATCAGCGCATCAGGACCGTATTTTGGGGCCTTGTCTATCCAGTCGGGTCGATTGCCCGGAACAAACATGGTCGAGCGGTAGAGTTTCATCATCCCTCCTCTTCTTTCTTATCCAATGGACTGCTGTGTAGATCTTTTCCGTGAGAATCAGTCAGAATGCAAGAGGCTGTCACATATGACCAAGCAGGGGCCGAGGCTGGTAGAGTTTGGGAGAGTTTGACACTGCGCCAGCAGATTCGCTAAGACCGCCATAGACAAGCGGATAATGGAGATAGGGATGCATCAGTTCCATACAACACGCGAGCAACGATTTATCGATCTTGCGGCAACGCTGGCCGATGACTTTGCCCAGCGTGCTGCTCAGCATGATGAAGACGGGTCTTTTCCGTATGAAAATTACGCCCGCCTCAAGGACAGCGGCTACACCATCATGACCATCCCCGAAGAACTGGGCGGGAGCGGCGCCAGCCTGCTGGAACGGATCAAAGCCCAGGAACGCCTGGGCCAAGGCTGTGGTCCAACTGCCCTGGCCATTAATATGCACTTTAATGCCATTGGCCTACTCATCGACCTCTGGCGTAAGTTCCAAGACTCCAAACGGGCGGATATGCTCCGCCAAATCGCCTCTGAGCGCTTGATCTGCGGTGGTTCGGCGTCCGAGCCCGACAACGCAATTCCGGTCTTGCGTCCCCGTACTACTGCCGAGCGGGTCGAAGGCGGCTGGCGGGTCAATGGACGAAAGATTTTCAGTAGCAGAGCATTGCCCTGGATCGTTATTTCAGCGAAGCACTGTGGCGGAACGGTCCCGAGGGGGAGACTATTGTCTCCTTCCTCATTACGCCCGACACGCCCGGCCTCACCTTCAAGGACGACTGGTACACCATGGGCATGCGCGCCACTGCGTCACGGGGTACCGAACTCAAGGCTGTTTTTGTACCGGAGTCGGCGGTGACGCTGCAACGACCGGCCTTTACTCGTGGTGGTATCACTAACCTCTTTCTGAGAGCGCCGTTCACTATTGCCGCACCGTATATTGGCATCGCCGTCGCAGCCCGAGACTTCGTGGTCGAGTTCATGCGTGAGCGTCCACGCTTTCCGCTCAACAAGCCCATGAGCCATCTGCCCAGCGTGTATAACAAAGTCGGCGAGATGGACATATTGATCGAGACCGCCCGTGCCATGCTGTGGAGAGCTGCCGCTGAGGCCGACATTGAAGAACCCCGGACGTGGGCGCGCAAGAGCGTAGCGGCACGCACGGTTGCCATGGAGAACGCCGTACGCGTAGTCGATCTCGCCCTACGGGCCGTAGGTGGAGTCTCGTAT
>CAUZQN010000187.1:0-6000 GCA_963581605.1 uncultured Binatia bacterium (SeqCode) | reverse complement strand
TCTCCCGCATCACCCCTGCTAATATGTCCCGCTTGGTGGAAAATGCATAAGAGTACGCATTTGCGAAAGGCGAGTTGCATATTCCCCATAGTGCCTCTAACGGCCACTGCTTGTCCTGAGGCCGAATGACAAGAAAGCGACTGGCTACAGGATGCCCTTCCTTATCTAGAAACGCTTTTAGCCGCCACGGTTCACGACTGACCCGTGCATAGTTCAACAACACCTGTGGAATTCCTGGTTTTACTCCATATCCGGGACGCCGAATGACTGAAGGCTCAAGGTTCAGCCAAGCCTTGTCTGGCTGCTGATGAGTTTGGATGGTTTGACGAAGCCGTGCAAAGCCTTCTATGAGACCGTTGTGTTGTGTGTTGGAAATGGTAATTGCGTCTTCCGGAAATTGAGAATCGCTTCTGGAGCGGAACTGAAAGCCTTGCCCGACCTCAGCAATGCTCCAGAAGTGTGGTAGATCTCCACAAAACTCCCACACTTCCTGCAGATCTGGAACAAAAAAATTCCAGTTATTAGTGTCTAAAAATCGTGACACTTGAACGCGAGATTCATATGTCACTTCATAAGACTTTCTGAAGTCTTCAATATTTTGTTCACGCACTCGTCTGTACAGAATAGAGCTTGGATTCTGTTTCTCACGCTGTAGTCGTCGGCCCAGAATTACGACTGACTCCGTGTCGGAAGTAAAGACCTTGTCCGGCAAAAGGCAAATTTCATTGATTTCGAAATTTTCCGCCAGAAGTTGCCTTAAGGATACGGCGTCCTTGCTGTGAAGCAGTCCTTGTGGGAGAACGACACCAAACACTGCCCCAGGTTGCATGTTTTCGGCAATTCGGTGCAGAATTTCAGCGGCTTTATTCACATGCGGAACTCTCGCACTGTGAGAGGCTAACGAGTCGCGCTCTATGAGAGAGAAATTAGGAAATGGTGGGTTTGCCAGGATGATACTAGCCGCCCGTGAGCTACGAGCTAATGAATCTCCTTGAAATATATCAGTAGGTTGCAGGTCCCAACCGTTGGGATTGGGCGCGTCAGCAAGTGTCAACCGGAGTCGAGCGATCTCTAGGGCAAAGGAGTCAACGTCATAGCCATGCAGTCGGGTACGAAGATACTGGTGCCGCTTACTGGGAGCAGAAATAGACTCTGGGAGTAAGTCTATAAGCACCTGCATAGCGGCAAGCAAAAACGCGGCATGTCCACAAGCAGGCTCAAAGACTTGGCGTTGGCTGACATCAATATCTTCGATCCAAGGACGGAGCTTTCCGACGATGTAATCGATCAAATATGCTGGAGTGCTATACGTCCCGAGCGCAGCACGGGTCTCTTTCGTAATGAGAGCGTTTTCATATAGGTAGGCTAGAGCATCTGTGCTTACCAAGCCTAAATGACCGAACCTCGATATTTCTCGTGCTGACTCCTTATAATGCCGCTGTCTGTGACTTCGAACCGACCTCGACTAGTGCATCTGCGTCATAGTGCTTGGATACACGAGCAAAAACGTCCGGCAAGTTTTCAAAGTCAAGTGTAGTAAATGCGGGAACGTTTTTGTCCTTCAGGATTTTTGCGGCCAGGAGCCAGAAGTTCGATTTCAATAACCAATGGCCTTGCTGCTGAGGAGTCTCTCTCCACTTGAGCCTTGATTTAGTGCCCTCCACTACTCGTTCGATTAACTCTGCTAGTTTTCGACCAGCCTCCTCTTCCACCAGCGGCATCAACCCCACGTCAACAAACTCAAGTTGATAGTTTTTGTCGAGTCGGCCCAACGTTTTAGCGCGGTAAACAGATTCTGGAGCAAATTCTGTCTTTTGCTCTCTAAAGAGATCGGGTAATTTATCGTGGGTTATGCGCCGTAGGAGCTTCGGCCTTACCGTGCTCTGCCCCCAGAGCTGCAATTGATCAGGGAAATAGAGGAACACCAACGGAGCTCCCAGGCTCCGACAGGAAGCTACAGCGGCCTCTGGATCAGAGCCACCAGCATCAATGACAGCAATACAGGCAGAACGTGAGTCACGGGGGGAGTGGGCAAAGGCGGCAAGGGGGACTGTATAACGGCGTCCATTTCCCATCTCAATATTTGTCACAAGCTGTGGCGGACGGTAGCCACAATCACGCAGGTGGGGTCGCAAGAGAGCAGCTCCGGGATGAGTCTGGCTAGTACTCATATCGATACCCTCCTACGGATGATACGAACTCTAGCATCTCTCAGGCCGCCTTTTTCAACCTCTCAAGCTGCTCGCGGAGCGGGACAAGAAGAAGCATTTGACGATGATGTTTGAGCAAGTCAACAACTTCATTATCGCTTGAGGCATAGTAAACAGAGTAGCCATCCGTAAGGATATAAGCTTGAGATTCATCTAGGCGTATCCCCTGTTTCTCAAGATTTCGCGCCACTTGTTGCACTTGACGTGGTGTAAAACCAGCTCGTCGTAGGTCACAAATAATCAACGCTTTAATAATTTCAACCGTTGAGTAAAACAGACCAGGCTGTCCAGGACGTGCTTTTAAGTCGCGCAGCTTGGGCTTAAGGAGCCCTATCCGTGCCCAGTAAGTGACTTGCTTGCGCGTCATTCCCGTTAGTCGCATCAGCTCCGGAGCCGTATAGAGATTCTCCCTCAGACCCTTCGGCAGAGCCTCCCGGCGCGGTGCTAGTTCTTTTGCAATAGTTGCTTTCTTAGCTGTTGCCATTTCTGTAACCAATTGTCGTTATTTTTGCTCACAATAGCGTGCATACGCCTTGAGGGCAAATAAGAAAAGAGCGGTTCACTGGACTGGCCGAGAAGTTGAGAAAAATCTGAAATTACATGATTACAGCTCTGATCATGTCAAACTGAACACTGCCTAGGCTTGTAGAAATACGCGCTTTTCTATACAGCCTCAATTATGAAAGCGTTCCGTCCGCTCTTAGCGCTACAAGTAGCTCTACTACTTGTAGCCCTCTTCACTAGTGCGGCCTGTGAGCGCCCACCTGACTCGACATCAAAACCGGTTCCTGCCGATCTTCAGCAGGCAATCACACTCCTTTCCCGGGGGTTGGAAGCCTTTGATACGAAAAAGGTCCTGGCCGTGTATGCCGACGAGTTCACCAGCGGGACTGGACGGTCCAAGCAAGGTGTAGGAGAAGTCCTGAGGCGGCTTCGGGCCAGCAACGTCACGCTTGCGGTCGAGAAAGTCGACGTCAAAACTATAGATAACACCCAGGCAGAGATCACAATCTATATGCGTCTGCGCTATAACGACCGCTTCCAAGACATTGGAGAGGGAGAGGTCGTCATCACAGATGTCCTGTCCCATATGCTGCGCAAGACGGATGGCCAGTGGGGAATCTACACAGACAAACGGCTGGCCACCTACCGTGAGGGACGGTTCGGCCAGGGTTCGCCAAATGTGACAGTCGAGCTTCCAGACCGACTTCCTACAGATCTTGAGTATATTATAACTGTTTCAGTCCAACCTGAGCGCGCGACCTATTATCGTGTTTCTATTGGAAACTATCCTGAAGATCCCGGCATCCTGCCGGCGCCGGATATCGTGACGATGCTGCCCGAGGAGGGGAAGCTAGAAGCACGCTTACTCCCTAATCCACAGGGCTTGAGCGAAATGGTTCGGGTGACGGTCATTGCCCAGGATTCCGCGGGCAGGCGACTAGGGGCTACGACTATATCCAAACTCGTTCCCGGCAAACAGCGTACGCGGCGACTCAAACAGCCGCCGCCATCACCTCAGGCCCAGCAGGACGTGTAATCAGAGATGGCGGCGGAGTTCTATCAGCAGGGTTTAAGGACATTGCATGTCAATAACAAGAAACAAGATCCTCGTCCGGCGCTATTTTGAAGAATGCCTCAACCAGGGCAAGCTCGAGACGATCGACGAGCTGATTTCTCCCACCTATGTCAGCCACTACCCCGCAGGTTATGACCTTGGCGGCGGCCCTGCAGATGTCAAACAGATCGTGGCTTCTGTTCGGAGAGGATTTTCCGATCTCCATTTCACCCTAGAAGACTTCGTGGCCCAGGGTGAGAAGGTCGTAGCACGCTGGACGTTTCGCGGCACGCATGACGGCAATTTTATGGGTATTGCGCCCACAGGCAAGCAGGCCCAAGTCGCCGGGGTCGCCGTGTATAGGATCGCTGACGGTAAAATCGAGGAAGTCTGGCTGTCGTGGGACGTCTATGGACTGCTGAAACAGCTTGACGCGCTCCCTTCGTAAGAGGAGGGAAAAGAACCCACGTCGAGGCCTACGGTATGGCCCATCCTACTCCAGGTTTTTTCACCCATGTGTACCGTTTAGTCGCGAGAATTCCTAAGGGCAGGGTCGTTACGTATGGACAGGTGGCGGCAATTCTTGGCGCGCCCCGGGCGGCCCGCGCGGTTGGTACAGCCCTGCGACATCTGCCCCGCCCACTTTCGAAGAAGGTCCCCTGGCAACGGGTCATTAATGCCTCGGGTGGGATCAGTGCGCGCGGCGATGTTCTTCGTGCGGAGGAACAGCGCTGGCTGCTTGAGGAAGAGGGAATTAAATTTAGCCGGAGTGGAAAAGTCGATCTTGAGAAAGATCGCTGGTCTGGTCCGAAGAATTGGAAGGTGCCAAAGTGGAAGACGAAATTGTAGCGGCCACAGGGGCGCACGGCCGTGCGCCCCTGTGCTATGGGCCTAAAGGTTTACGCGAACTTTGAAATAAACCCTTGGTATTTATCAAGCAGTGGCAGCACCGTATCCGCGTCGGCTGAGGGGACAAAAAAGACCGTCCGATCAAGGCCCAGTTCTTGGAGCTGGCCGAGCGCTTTTTCATCATCCGGCCCGCCAAAAATCGAAACCGGAATCTCTTCCTTAGGCCGACCGGCTTCGTCGGCCAGGTTGTGCAGTTGTTGAATCGCCGCCGGCATGTCCTGCACTGTTCCGCCAACCGGAATCCAGCCGTCACAATAGTTGACCACCCGCTTGAGGCCCTTGTCTGATAGGGTACCCAGAATAATCGGCGGATGTGGTTTCTGAACCGGCTTTGGATGGCTCCAGATCGGATCAAAATTGACAAATTCGCCATGATACTCGGCTTCTTCCTCAGCCCAGATCACCTTCATGGCTTCGATCCGCTCACGGCACACCTTCCAGCGTCGGTTAAACGGGGTACCATGGTTTTCCATCTCCTCAGCGTTCCAACCGCCACCGATGCCAAAGAGTAGCCGGCCATTCGAGAGCTGGTCCACAGAGGCAACTTCGTTGGCCAGCGTGATTGGATCACGTTCAATCACCAGACAAATACCGCTGCCAATTTTGATCGTCTTAGTGACTGCGGCGGCGGCCCCCAGAGACACAAACAGATCGTGGGTATGCCAATATTCCTTGGGCAGTTCTCCGCCGGCCGGCCACGGACTCTTTCGGTTGGCTGGGATATGAGTATGTTCGGGAAACCAAATCGACTCAAAACCGCGCTCTTCACACTCTTTCGCAAGCGTGTCCGGCCGAATCGCGTAGTCTGTCGCAAACATGGTAATACCGATTTTCATTGTCTCCTCCTTACATTGGATATGACTTGGATGTGCATGAGCTCATTTCATGACAGCCGGGGCAAGTTGGGTCAAGCTGGGTCTAATGAGGGAAAGGAGGGCGGCGCCAGCACAGCCCCCAGGCAGCCTAGCCCAACGACCGTCACAGATTATACATCCGCGCGGCTTCACTCTGAAGCTGGTCTCGAAAATCAGGATGAGCGACAGCGATCAACTCTTGGGCGCGTTGGCGCAGGCTTTTTCCTCGCAGGGTTGCAATGCCGTATTCGGTGACAACATAATCGACAAAGGCACGCGGCGTGGTCACCACTGTTCCCGGAGCAAGCGTTGGCACGATGCGGGAGATCCGCTCACCGTCCAGCATGGAGCTAGAGGGCACGGCAATGATGGATTTCCCACCGGCGAGACTGGCCGAAATGGCAAAAGCCGTTTGTCCACCTGTACCGGTAAACATCTGCGCACCAATCGACTCAGACGCGACCTGTCC
>CAUZQN010000186.1:0-6003 GCA_963581605.1 uncultured Binatia bacterium (SeqCode) | reverse complement strand
TCCAAGCCGAGTTAGTCCAAGCCAAGCACGCTTTGGAACAAGAAGACTACTGGAAAGCCAACTTCCACTACCAGCTCGCACTGCTTGTTGATGAAAACGCTGAAGAAGCACGGACCGGTATCCAACAGGTTGAAGCCCGGCTTCAGCAATACGAGACACTCCATAACCAGGAACCTCAGGACCCACTTGCCGGGGTCAAACAGGCCGAATGGGAACATAGTAAAGACACGCTGACCTATCTGCTGCCGGGCGGCGCCTTTGTCAAAGACAACGTTGTTGTCGCGGGTCTCCAGCTTGGCACCGAGGGACTCGTGGGTGCGGCGACCTTCGGTGCTCTCACCCTGGTCCAAACGTTAGGCAAAGTGTGGCAGGTCATGATGGGTCAGGCCGTTTCCCGCCAAGGGATTATTACTGAGGGGGAGAAATACCTGCACGATACACCTGCGGAAAAACGCGCACCTGAGATCTATTCTATTTTGGCTAAGGCGTATGAGAAAGACGGCAAGGTCGAAAAAGCCATTCAGTATTATACTTTAGCCGGTATGCAGGAGCAGGTGCCGGACCTCCAAGAAAATGCGGCATCGGCGCTGCTCGAACACGCCAAGACCAGTACGCATCAGACCGAAAAAGAAGCCTATCTGCGCTCCCTCATGGAACGCTACCCAAAAACCGAAGCCGCTAAGGAGGCTGCTGAGCACCTGCGTGAGGTCAGTCGTCCAGAGAACCAAGGACTGCAATTGAGCAAAATGTTTCTGCGCGAAAATCCTGACTTGTTTGGTCCACAAGGGTTGGGCCTCAAGCGGGAACTATACGACGGCGATTGGCGTAATGTCGAGCTCACGGATGACGGCATCATCGTCTCAGCGCACGGTGAGGTTACGCTCTTACTGGAAAGCGATAACGGCCCCCGGCCCAAAGTCTACGCCGTCCCCAGCGCGTCCTGGCAGCAGTTTTGGCGCCGGTTTCGGGAAAAGGGGTATGAGGATGCCCTATATCGCGGCGATCAAAAGATTGCCCGACTCGTGCAGGGAGCGGAGCCGACAGACGTGACGCTTAAAAGTGAGTTCGAAAAAAACGAGGAAGACGGCTGGCGGTTGCTGCCTCAACTCACAGGCAGTATCGGTGAAGGGTTTGACGTACGCGGTACCTTCCCTAAAGACGTGTTGGGCGCCCGCGTTGCCTTTGGCAACAATCAGTACAGCAGCTATGTGGGCATCGAAATCCCCATGCCTCTTATTCCGGTTGATTTTCTCCTGATAGGGCGTAACGGTTTGCCCTCACTCTACCCACGCATTCGTTTGCCCGACCAAGACCTCAAGGACGAAAATCTCTATCGCTAAGGCGCAGGGGGGAGAGCAGGGGATTCCAGCTACTCGTCCGCAGCATAAAAGACGAACTCGACATCCCCAATGCGCACGTTCATCCCACTTTTGAGCAGATTCTCGGAGGTCTGCTTGCCGTTGACATGAATCCCGTTTTTGCTGTGTAGATCGAACAGCACATAGCCTTGTTTGACCTTTTTTACCCGGGCATGTTCACGTGATATGGACGAGTGAGGAATAATGGCTGCACATTCTTCACCCCGACCGAGAATGAACTCATCCCGAGAGAAGGCAATCTCACGCGGCACCTCTTCAAACGGACTTTGGCGGATGAGTCTGGCATACGGAGCGGTCTTTTCAGGTATAACCGCTGGCGCGGCCGAACCCGGGCTCATCGCGCTTGCTCCAGCCGTTGCGGCCTTGATGAGAGCAAGCACGTCGGCTGGGATTTCATTGAGCCGAACCCGCGCCAATAACAGCAGACAGCCACAAGCCAGCAGCGGAATCACCACATTCCACCAGCCATAGGCGGCGAAGACATGCGGCGGCGGCGCACCAGGGACAGTACTGGTCGCCACAACCCGAGCGCCCCCGACCCCACGCACCTGATAGGCCACTCGTGCCTCGCCAGCCCCGTTGGGATGATCCACCGTAAGCGCCACTTCCCGTTCCGTTCCGTCTTCAATCGGGCGGGGGCTGAGATAGGTCAAGAAATATTGCGAGGCTAACGAGCGTCCGATCTCATCAATTAACTCGGGAAAACGTTCGCCCTCACTCACGATATTATAGTGCCGACCGGACGTCTCCTTGGCCATTTTATACAGGTCCGGCGCGATGAAAGGCGGTGGAGAAATTGAGAAGACGTTGAGATTGGCCTTCTTGATCTCGACTAAGACTTCGGCTCCGCTGAGTTGAGTGACCTCCCGCCCGTAGGGACTGTCTTTCTCTGAGCCATCTCCGCGGGTGTGATTCGGCGCATCCGTAATCAAGATAACCACAGCCTGCGCCTCCGGACGAAATGGGAAATGGCTCGCCAGCAGCAAGGCATCAAGAGAATTTTCCGGAATATCGCCCCCGCCCGACGGCCGTAACGATCCGACCCAGCTTTTAAACTCGCGGGCGCTACGGGTAAAGACCTTGTCATCTCGAATGATATAGTCTTCAAACGTCACCAGCCCCAGACGATAATCACGGTTGGCTTTGGCTAAGCGCTCAGCAAAGGCAACCGTGGCTTCTTTCATGCCGTCAATGAATGGCCCCATGCTTTCGGTGACATCAAACACCACCACAATATCCACGGGCCGCCCCTGCTGCTCGCCTCGAAAATCAATAATCTGAACAGTCTGACCGTCCTCCTGCACCTGCACGTTTTCAGGCGTCAATTGTCCAACCGGCTGTCCACGCATATCGGTTGCATTGAAATACAGCCCGACCGCACCACCATTCGCGAAATTTTCAAGATGCGGGTTGGTCACAGAGACCACGACCGAGTCCTCGGCTTGGACACCAGGCGCCACAAGGAGGAAGAGGAAAAGACAATAGGCAGGGCAGGCTCTCAATGTTTTCAGAAACTTCATACTCAAACGCCCCTTCAAGCTCCCTAGAGAATGACTCAGCCAGCGTGCTCCTTTCCCGCCCGTTCTCGAAATAGCAGCAACGTCCCACCGACATCAACACGATCGCCATTCTTGAGTTGAACAGGTTGACCCACAGGCGCACGATTCACACTCACTTGGCCTTCACCTCTTGCCAGGACAAAACGACTCTTGTGCTTTTCCACCACGGCATGCAGGTTTGCGATTGAGCGGTCACCAAACAGACCCACATCACTTTCCTCTGCACGGCCTATGGTCGTTCTTGGCTTGGTCAAATGATACTCCCGGCCTTCACGCGCATTGCGGCTTAGCGAGCGGATCACCATGAACCAGCCGCGTTTAAGCAGTTCGCTGACCAGCCCGATCCCGAGGCCGATGAGTGCTCCTAGGAGTGCCAGGGCAATCCCGCGTCCCGCCGTCTGCGGCAATAATACGGTCACGATCTGATACACCGCTCCGCCTATGGCGCCGCCCAGGCAGCCACCTATGGCTCCATTGCGCAAACGCACCAGGGAATGCCCGACCCAGCCCGCGCCTAGACCAACCGCAAGCCCGAAGATGCCCCAACCCACCATACGGCCACCCAGACCGCCGAACACACCAAAAACCACCTCGCCCATGAGCAGCCCCACCCCGCCACCAACCAGGCCGGCCAGGCCGCCAAGCTTGACACCTTGCCACGCTTGGTTTTTATGGCCGGCGCTCAGTCCTTCGATCGCGCCGATAAAAGCCCCGACACACACACCTATCATCGCGCCCAGGGCAATGGCCCGAAAATAGACATTCCCAACGGCAGCCAAGGGATCGGCCGCTGCCCATCCGGCCAGGCCGCCCAGCAGGCCGGCTCCGCTAAAGAGTACGAGTCGCTCACGAGACAATTCCATACACACCACTCAATACGTACTACTCGGGTTTTCGAAGCACCCAGAATTTAGGACGACCCACCGGACAATTGCACCGACCACTGCCCACTCATGCCGAATGGGGCAACGCTATACGTCCCACTCAGGCGGTCGCCCTCTCGCCAGCCACGAAAATGATACACATTATTTCCAATCGGACTCTTGAATTCGACTTGATTGCCTTGCAGACGCCCCTCTAATGGAGCCGCACCATAGCCCTGTTCGTGAATCACAAGATTCCCCCGCAACCCACCGTTGCCTTGGGGGCGGAAGTGGACTTCAAGTGGGACCTCGCGCCCGGAGACAAGTCCCAACATGCTACCGCGATGAGAATGCAGTACCGAGGTCAAAGCTCTGTCATCCTCGACCTGAAATTCTTTGGACGATAACGGATAGCCGTTCACGTAAAAATCGACCCGGTACGTGCCAGGCACAAAGGCACCACCGCTCGAATTCCCAATGCGCCCGGTAAAGCTTACGTTTTTTGTTTTTGCTGCCACTTCCTTACCGTCCTGCACGGTTCCAAGCGGCTGTCCATTCGGCGCATAATAGGTGGCCTCGACGCGATGATACGAAGACATCAGATCCTGCAGCTGATTCCGAAAATCGACCTCCCAAGCCACAAAGCGGAGCTGTGACGCCCCAAAAGACGTTCTCGCCTTGGACAGGCGTTTCCCATTTTTTGCCGTGTTAATAAAGCGGATAGCAAGGATAGACAGCGGTTTTTTACTCCGCTCTTGGATCAAGGCGAGACGTTTCGCCTCTGCCGCACGTCGCTTGTGCTCTGCCTCGACAGCTGCGGCAGAAGAGCCAGGAAGACTGGCGGCGGGGACGACGGTTCCATCCGTAAGCGTCGGCTCCAAGCCTACGGCTTTTGCCGTTTGCTGCGGATCCATTTCAATCCGAACAGTCCGGCTGGCGAATTTTTTATCTCCGAGATATAGCTCGAGTTGATACTCACCTGTGGCGCGCTCCTTGAGTCCCTCGAGCAGGGTGATGCCACGCAGTTCAAGCTGTTCTTCTTCAGGCCGAACAAATCGGCCGGCGGAACTTTTGCCGGCCATTCCGCCCTCGGGATCGAAAAAGCGCCCTTCTAAGCGATAGTCTCGACCTTCTATGCCGCTGAGTCGATTGTTGACCACCGCTTCCCAGGTCAGATATTGCACCTCACCGACCGTATAACTCTCTTGAGCCTCGGCCAGCGGGGTTCCATCCCGGGAGGTGTTGGTCACGGTCAGAGTAACCAGCTCGAGTGGGTCGGCGCGTAAAGCGCGCAGGCGTTTCTCGCGTTCCCAGGGTAAACTGGCCACAAAGGAACGAAAACCCTCCCGACGCGATTCGGGCAGCCAGACCTCAATCTGCTGCCAGGGAATTTTTTCGCCGAGCTGGTGCAGCGGATTACCTTGCAGCAATTCCGGGTTTGTGTACAACCCATAGGCACTTCCGGCCACGAGCATGACAAAGAAGACGGCGGCCAGCATCCGCCCCCAGTGCCTCTTCGTACGCGGCGCAAGCGGCTCGATCTCCTCAATCCCTTCAAGCAGCTCAATCGACTCAGGTAACGGCTCCAACATTTGGGTCGCGGACTGGGCGGAGCCTACTGAACTGGGCTGGGCATTCAGTCCCCGGCCGTATAGGAACATTTCTTTGAATGCTGCGGCGCTCGCGGGTCGCTCATCCGCTTTGTACGCCAGTGCCTGATCTATCGCCTGAGCTAAAAATGGGGCCGCGTCGGGCTTGACAGACAGTACCGGAGGACACGAAAACGGCGGGTGTTTTTCAGGATCACGTCCGGTGAGAATATAGTGTAGAGTAGCAGCCAGACTATAAATATCAGAGCGTCCATCGACTTTACCCGAGTACTGCTCAGGCGGGGCAAATCCCGGCGTCCCGATCAATGTCGCTTTCCCCTGCGGGGAGAAAAGTCGGGCTATGCCAAAGTCGATCAGCACAATGCGGCCGTCCGGTCGGATGATCACATTGCCCGGTTTCATATCCCGATAGATGACCGGCGGGGAAAAGCTGTGCAAATACGTTAAGACGTCACACAGCTCACGACCGATCTCGATCACTCGGCTTTCGGGTAGTTGCCCAGCCTGGGCCGCCACTTCCTCTTCGAGGTTCTTCCCCTCGATAAAGTCCATCACCAGGTAGTGGCAGTTGCCCTCACCGAACCGGTCAAAA
>CAUZQN010000185.1:0-6018 GCA_963581605.1 uncultured Binatia bacterium (SeqCode) | reverse complement strand
TGCTGTTGGATTGAAAAGTATCGGCAAGGCGGCGACTTTCAGTCCGGGTAGATCAACCTGGCGCAGCTTTGCTAACTCCGAATTTTTCAGAATAGGAATAGATAACCGAATCTGGCGACAACTGTCCGGCCGAGCCCCGATCAGATTGCCCTCAGGCCCGAGAGTCAGCGTTGTTGACGTCACCAGCTCTTCCCGAATCGGATCGATGGGCGGGTTGGTGACCTGGGCAAAAATCTGTTTGAAGTAGTTGTACAAAAGCTGCGGCTTATCCGACAGAACCGCGAGCGGCGTATCCGTGCCCATCGAGCCTATCGGTTGGATTTTATTGACCGCCATAGGACCGATATTGATACGCAGGTCCTCAAAGCTATACCCAAACGCCTGGAGGCGTTGGAGGGTGGTCTCATGGTCATAGGCCGGCTGCTCTTCGGGAATGTTGGGCAGTTGGTCAAAGTAGACGGTGTGCTCGTTTAACCACTGCCGATACGGCTGCGCGGAAACCATACCGTCCTTCAGTTCTTCATCGCTAATAATGCGCCCTTCCTCAGTATCAACTAAGAACATCCGGCCGGGCTGCAGACGACGCTTCTCTAAAATCCGCTCTGGTTCTACTTCCAGAACACCGACTTCGGAGCCCATAATGACCAAATCATCTTTCGTGACATAATAACGAGACGGGCGTAGTCCATTCCGGTCTAGGACCGCACCGACCCGCGTCCCATCGGTGAAGGCGATTGAGGCCGGACCATCCCACGGCTCCATCAGGCAGCTATGGTATTCGTAGAACGCCCGCTTCTCGTCAGGCATGCTCTCGTGATTCTCCCACGGCTCTGGGATCATCATCATCATGGCATGCGGTAGCGAGCGGCCGCTTAAAGCCAAAAACTCTAGGCAATTATCAAAGATTGCGGAGTCACTGCCGTCTTCCAAAATAACCGGGAAGACTTTTGGCAGATCGTCGGCGAACAGCTCTGAGGCCATCATCGCCTGGCGGGCATGCATCCAGTTTACATTGCCGCGGAGCGTATTAATTTCGCCATTGTGAATCAGGTACCGGTACGGATGGGAGCGCTCCCAGCTTGGAAAGGTATTGGTGCTAAAGCGGGAATGGATGAGTGCAATAGCGGTTTCCATGCGCGGGTCGGACAGATCCGGATAAAAAGTCTCAACCTGGTGCGGGGTGAGCATGCCCTTATAAATGATGGTTTTGTACGACATGCTGGGAATATAGAAATATTCCCCACCAGGCACACCGCCATACCGGATCGCATTGGTGATCCGGCGACGGATAATATACAGCTTGCGCTCAAAGGCGAGGTCGTCGCCTTTGGTAGTATTGCGTCCGATAAAAACCTGGCTGATAAACGGTTCACACGCCTTTGCTGTTTCTCCTAAGTACGCATTGTCAGTGGGAACGCTCCGCCACCCCAGCACCTGTTGCCCTTCCTCGCGTATGATGGTGTCGAGCATACGCTCGCACTGATGACGCTGCTCCCTGTCCGGGGGGAGGTAGACCATGCCGATGCCGTACTGACCGGGCTTGGGGAGCTGGAAGCCGAGCCCTTCGCAGGAGTGTTGAAGAAAATCGTGCGGAACCTGGAGCAGGATGCCCGCGCCGTCCCCAGTGCCTTCTTCACAGCCGCGCGCGCCACGATGGTCCAAGTTCATGAGAACAGTGAGAGCCTGTTCAAGAACGTGATGCGACCGTTTGCCTTTAATGTTGACGACAAAACCAATGCCGCAGGCGTCGTGCTCAAAACGTGGATCGTAAAGTCCTTGTTTGCGGGGCATACCGGCGTGTGTCATATGTAAGCCCTTTCCTCACTCAACAACACTCAACAACGTGGTGTCGTAATCGTTCTTGGTGTGTTATATCCCCGAGTTCGCCTTCCAGCCTCAACTTTGGGGTCTGCCTCTCTGAGGCCTGCCTCGATCTGTGTTGAGACGCAGGGCATAGAGCTATGCCCTGCGTCTTGCCTTGAGCGCCAACGACACGGTCCCGTTCTCTTCGCGCCGCGTGCCTTCTACAGCGTCTTGAGATTCGAGTGCAAGCCACAAGCCCTCTGTGTATGTAGACAGGACGACAGAGGTCTCCGTTCGTTCAACGCCTTCGATGGAGCGAATTTGGCGAATGAGTTCCTCAAGGCTGGTGGTATTATTGGCTTTGACCTTGAGAAGTAAAGTGTATTCGCCTGTCACATGGTGACATTCCTGAATATCTTCAACACCAGAAATTTTTGTTTCAAATTTCGTAATAAGCGTAGGATGGTTAATCGAAACTCCGATAAACGCTGTAATATCCTTCCCCAGCTTGCGCGCGTCTAAGATGGCAGTATAGCCTCGGATGATGCCAGCCTCTTCCAACTTCTTAATGCGTTCGATGACGGATGGAGCAGACAGACCCACCCGTTCGCCGATTTTGACCAGGGGAAGTTTGCAGTTCTCCTGCAAGACTGACAGGATATGCATATCCAAGGTGTCGAGGTTGTCGAGTTCCATACCTATCTCCACCGAACGTATCAAGGTCGAAAAGTATGAGGGACTAACAAATAGCGGAGATTGAGCTATTCTGTCAAGAGAATATTCAGTTGGATATATTTCCTTGAGTTTTCCCCCGGCCCCCGTATAATCATGTCTCGGGTGAGAGGAGATAGAGGCAAAAATGACTGGCGCACAGATCACGATTGAAAGTCTACTGGCCGAGGGTGTAGATACCATCTTTGGTTACCCTGGCGGGGCGATTCTGCCGACATATGACGCCTTAGTGCAGAACCCGGCTCTGCGCCACATCCTGGTTCGGCATGAACAAGGTGCTGCGCATATGGCGGAGGGGTATGCACGTGTGTCAGGTCGGCCCGGCGTGGTTCTCGTGACCTCTGGGCCGGGGGCAACGAATACGGTCACCGGTATCGCCGATGCCTATATGGATTCGACCCCGCTTGTGGTCATTTGCGGTCAGGTGCCGACGAATATGATAGGCAACGATGCGTTTCAAGAAGCCGATGTGACCGGCATTACCCGCCCGTGCACCAAACATAATTATCTGATTCGTGATGTGAACGATATTGCACGGACCATTAAAGAAGCCTTTCATATTGCCGGTAGTGGCCGACCCGGCCCGGTTTTAATTGATCTGCCCAAGGATGTGCAAAACAACGAAGCCGTGTTTTCCTATCCCAAAACAGTCAGTTTGCGAGGATACAAACCCACGTTCAAGGGGAATACCCGGCAGATTGATCGGGCGCTCGAGGTCATCGAACAGGCGGAACGTCCACTCTTCTATGTAGGCGGCGGAGTCCAATGGTCTGGTGCAGCCGAGCTGCTCACCCAGCTGGTCCGCGGTCTCAAGGTCCCCATTACCACGACGGTCATGGCCCTTGGGGTGTATCCCAGCGATGACCCGCTGTGCCTCGGCATGTTGGGTATGCACGGCGGCTACTGGACAAACATGGCGGTGCAAGACTGCGATGCGCTGATTGCGGTGGGCGCGCGTTTTGACGACCGAGTGACGGGCCGGACAGATAGTTTTGCACCAAAAGCGAAGAAGATTGTTCATATCGATATTGATCCCTCGTCTATCAGTAAGAATATCCGAGTCGATGTTCCTATTGTGGGCGACATCAAAGAAGTGCTGCAGGTTATGCTGACGAAGGTGAAGAGCCAGGAGCAACTGGCTGCGAGTCAGAAAAAATGGGCCGCATGGCATAAGAAAATCATGGACTGGAAACGGGAAAGGCCGCTCCCGTATGATGTGCAGGGCGCGAACGGCGAAATCCTCCCGCGGGGAGTATTCGAAGAGATTAACCGACTCACCAAGGGCCAAGCCATTGTGGTGACTGACGTGGGCCAACACCAGATGTGGGCCGCTCAGATGATGGCGTTTAATCGGCCGCGCTCGTGGTTGACTTCTGGCGGCCTGGGCACCATGGGCTATGGCTTACCAGCGGGCATTGGTGCGCATTTTGCCGCGCCCGACCGCCAAATTGTGGTGATTAGTGGTGACGGCAGCATCCAGATGAATATGCAGGAACTCGCCTGTGCGGTGCAGTACCAGGTCCCGGTCAAAGTCGTGATCCTCAACAACCACTATCTGGGTATGGTCCGACAGTGGCAAGAAAAATTCCACGAAGAACGCTATGCACACTCGTATATGGAGGCTATGCCGGACTTTGTGAAACTCGCCGAAGCCTATGGGGCCAAGGGGTTCCGGGCTGAAAAGACGTCCGAGCTGTCCGCGACGCTACAGGCTGCCTTTGCAGAGCCGGGGCCGGTTTTGGTTGAGGTCCTCATTCCCAAAAGTGCAGGCGTTTTTCCCATGGTGCCGACAGGCAAGGCCGTGCACGAAATGCTCTTTGCCTAACCGGCCTCACCGTGGAAAAAGACAGACAACAAACCCCCGATGGGGAGCAGTCACGGGATCATTTTTATCACGGAGTGATCCATAAAGTCTTTTTGGGGAATGAGACGGGATTGGTACGCAGTGACTCCGGAAAAGAAATTCCCTTCGTTTTTCCGTTCCTGACGCTGATCGGTGCTCCCCGCCAGGACATTCGATTTTTGACTGAAGGTATGCGAGTCGGCTTTGATGTGGGCTGGACGTCAACAGGACTGCGTATATCTATCATCAAGATTTACGATTAGCTATAAGGGCAGACTGGTCCGAAACAGAAGGAACCGCCCCAAAAACTCACCGACTATCGCTGCCAGAAGCGCCACATAAAACAGGCCGGTTGCCGCCATGGTTTGCGGAATCTGGAGTGTCCGCCAGATCATATACGCAACCCCGAGCGAGGCCAGCGGCCCCAGCCCGAACCGCATCAAGAGTAAGGTCTGGTGATCGGCCCATAAGGTGCTAAGTTGTGCCTGGGTTTCTTCGTTGCCAAAGACGAGCAGAAGCAGCAGGCCGAGAACGAGGGTCGCCAGATGAACGACGATCGTGCCGGCGTAGAATTTAAAGGCGCGTTTGAATGGTTCCAGCGACAGGCCGAGTTCTATTAAATACCAGTGGCCGAGCGACATGCCGGTGGCCACAGCACCCAGCATTAATGCAGAAGTCAGCAGGCTGAATGGATAGAAAAGGGTCTCAACCGAGACCAGCCCTGCCGTGCGGTGGGCGCTTGCGCTGACACTCAGGGCAATAAGTCCGGACAGTAAGGTGCACAGATACGCACGCGCGCGTAATACGAAGGGATCGCCCCATAGGGTGGAGGCATACAGGCCGCACAGGCCGCAAAAGGAAAACCACAGACCGATTTCAAACGTCCGAATATCCCACAGTCCGTCGGGTGGAGTGGAAAAGGCCAGTGAGAGTTTGCCGAGGAAAATGGCCACGCCGCAGCCTAGGAAGACGCAGGCGGTGGATTTGAAAAATCCACGTTCGATCTCCTGAAATCCAGGTATGCTCAAGGCAACGATTCCACCAAATGCAAGCTGGCCAAAGAGAAGCAGAAAAGTATGGGCAAAGTCGGTCATGCCGGGACTGTAACGGCCACACGTCAGTTGCTCAAGATGGGCCAATTGGGCCAGACGGGCTCAGATGGGCTTAAGACGGGGAGAGGGGCGCTTTGTGGGGGTCCGGAGTGAGTATGAGTGGTCCTGCTTGGGATAGAGCACCGGCATTGCTTGCTGTTGCTACGGTGAGCTGTTAGGAAAAATACACCGCTTAGGCCAGAAGGAAAGGAAAACCGTGCCAGAGTCGTTGATTACGGATGAAATTCGCGCCTGGATCGGTCGTGAGACCCCGGCTTGGACCACTCTAGTGACGGCGCTGGATGTCCAACGTTTTGCCGTGGCAACTGACGATTCGAATCCGCTCTACTACGATGAGGAGCTGGCCAAGCAAAGCCGCCATGGTGGTCTGATTGCCCCACCACTCTTTTACATGGCCCCGCTTACAGACCCGGTTCCGGAGAGTGAACTGCGTCCTGATGGTCTGCCGTATGAGGGCCGGTTTCCCATTCCTCCAACCTCTTTGCCACGTCTCATGGATGGTGGGACTGAAATCGAGTTTTTTGTGCC
>CAUZQN010000184.1:0-6027 GCA_963581605.1 uncultured Binatia bacterium (SeqCode) | reverse complement strand
GAGCCGTGTCCCACCGCCTGCTTCTTATAGGCAGGCCTGCAGCACGATCTTCTCAAGTTTTTCAACACGACTGTTCCTGTTTCTCTCGTGGCGGAAGGTTCCCACGAGGAGGGAATATGGGGAAGATGGAGAAGGTGGAAAAGCTGAGAGATCGGACGTGTGTATTCTTTTTGGCTTTCTTTTTATATGGACTGCATGGCATGCCTGTCCTTGGACAGACACTGCCCGAGCAGGCAGAGGCGCAACCCGAAGAGTCAAGCGAACAACAAGTCCAGCCGGCTCAAACAGAACCGCTGTCCGCAGCAGCGCTGTCCGCCAAGTTGGACGAAATTATTGTCACCGCAACCAAACTTGAAGAGCCGATCTCACACACGACACACGCGGTGTCCGTTATTACCCAAGAAGCAATCGAGCAGCGCCAAACAACCGACGTCTTCGAGCAGCTTCGTGATGTGCCCGGCTTCAATATTATCCAAACCGGCAGTCGCGGGGGGGCGACGACGTTGCAGTCGCGCGGGGGGGAGTCCGACTATAACTTAGTTTTGATCGACGGAGTGAAAGCCAACCTCGCGGGTGGGGCATTCAATTTCTCTGATCTGACAACGCTGGGCGTGAGTCGGATTGAAATCGTACGTGGCTCGCAAAGCGCGCTCTATGGGTCGGATGCCATGAGTTCCGTCATTCAGCTTTTTACACCGCGCGGGCAGGGCGCACCGCGCGCCTATCTCCGTTTTCGTGGCGGCAACCATGGGACCTTTGAAGAGCAGGTCGGCGTATCAGGCGGGACGAATTTCTACGGCTATAATCTCGCTGTAGAGCGCGTTGATAGTGAAGGCATACTGTCAAAAAACAGCGACTACAGTAATACGACCATTGCGTCGCGTTTTGATCTTGATCCGAGCGATACGCTGCAGCTCACCTCAACCTTGCGTTACAATGACAGTCGCTTTCACTTCCCGACCGGTGGAGCTGGCGACCGCTTTGATCCTCTCGATCCAGGCCAGTACGAGGATAGCCGCCGACTGATCCTGGGCCCCAGGGCGGTCTATCAGCCGACTGCGTGGTGGCGCCATAAGCTCCAGCTTGGAATGTTGTATAAATGGCGTACGTTTCGTGATGCTTTTGATGGAGATGCCTTTGATCCGTTTGGATCGTTTGTGAGCAACACGAGGGAGCGGCGCCTGTCGGCTGACTACTCATCTGATTTTTTCCTGCCTCCAGTCTGGGAGGTGCTGCCCACCTTTACGCTTGGCGCCTATGTTGAGGACGAGCATCTGAAGCAAAAATCAAACGCAGCTGGATTTATTGACCGGGTCAGCCCGAGCCGAAATGCGCAATCGTTCTATTCTCAGTTGCTGTTGGAGTGGCGCGAGATGCTCTTTATTACGTCTGGGTTTCGATTGGACGACGGGTCCACGTACGGAACGCATGTCAATCCGCGTGTCTCGGCTGCCTTTATTATTCCCGGACTCCACACCAAGTTGCGCGCTGGATATAGCGAAGGCCTAAAGGCTCCGACCTTTGTCGAGAACTTTGGAACCGGCAGCTCGTTCTTTCAAGGCAATCCAAATCTTGACCCGGAAGAATCCAAAAGTTGGGAAATCGGAGCGGAGCAGCCGCTGGAGTTCGCCGATCTCGCTGCCGAGTTGAGCCTGACCTACTTCTCTACTGAATACACAAATATGATTGCCTTTGTCTTTCAGGATGGACCGGATTTCTTGAATATTCAGCGCGCCCGCAGCCGAGGCCTGGAAGCGGGCGCACGGGCTTTTTTGAGTCACGGCTTTTCGGTGCGTGGTTCATACACCTATTTGGAGACCAAGGTGCTTGATGCGGGGATGGCAGGCGCGCCCGCCTTTGTGAATGGCAAATCCTTGGTGCGGCGGCCCGAACATGTGGGCTCGTTTACGCTGAACTATAACCGCGACCGCTTCAATGCCAATTTCCATATCTTTTTCAAAGGCCACGTAACTGATCTGGACTTTAGCCAAGACTTTACTTCCCGTCGTGTTCGACTGGGCGGGTGTACGCGCGCAGACCTCGCGGTTGCCTATCGCCTGTTTGAGAATCGCTGGGGCATTCGGGCCTTGACGTTGGAGGGCCAAGCCAAAAATCTGTTCGACCAAGACTATGCGGAAGTCTTTGGATTTTCGTCCGCAGGTGCTACGTTTCTGGTTGGATTTCGGGCCGAGTTTTAAGGACAGGTGTAGGAGCGCATGGCTGTCATGGGCCGCGTGAGTTCATCATCCAAGTCCCTTCCGCTGTCGCCTGAATCAGCTGTTGTCTGGAATAAGAGTTGGCTGATTCCTGTGTTCGGCGTGCTGCTGGTGGTTTCCATCGCGATTGCAACGGCCTTAGGCGCTGTGACCATTCCGCTACACACAACGACGCGCTTGTTGACGTACGGGTTGTTTCAGCTGCCGATTGACGGGGATGAGCGGACGCTGGCCACGATTGTATATTTAATTCGACTCCCGCGTGTTCTTGCCGCAGCTTTGGTGGGGGCCAGCCTTGCGCTGGCTGGGACTATGATGCAAGGGCTGTTTCGCAACCCACTGGCCGACGCCGGTCTCATCGGCGTGAGCAGCGGCGGCGCGCTGGGCGGGGCACTGGCGATTAGTTCGGGTTTTGCTGTTGGTTCATCCTTCCTGCTCCCCTGCGCAACATTCGCCGGCGCGCTTATCTCGGCCTTTGGCGTCTACCTCTTTGCCGCGCGGCAAGGCGGGACCTCGCTCACCAACCTGCTGCTGGTCGGGATCGCCATGAACGCCATTTGGGGCTCGCTGACCACCTTGGTTCTGAGTTTGGCTCAGGACTATGAAATCTCCAGGCAGATTTTTTTCTGGTTGATGGGCGGCCTCGACGGGCGTGGCTGGGCACATGTTCAGATGGTTTTCCCGTTTGTGGTGATCGGCTTTGTGCCTGCCTTTTTTTTGAGTCGTGACCTGAATGTTCTGCTGCTTGGCGAAGAAACGGCAATGAGCCTAGGGATCAATGTCGAGTATGCCAAACGCCTCTTGCTCGTGTTCGCTTCCCTGCTCGCCGGGGCGGCTGTCGCCATCGCCGGGACCATAGGCTTTGTTGGCTTAGTGGTTCCACATATGATGCGCCTTATCCTCGGCCCGAATCATCGTCTCCTTTTGCCTGGCGCAACGCTAGGCGGTGCCATATTCCTTGTCTGGTGCGATCTGTTCGCACGAATGGTCATTCCGTCCGAAGAACTTCAACTGGGTGTCATTACGGCCGTTGTCGGGGCGCCGCTCTTTTTACATCTCCTGCTCAGACAGGATAAAACTCAGCGTAATTCGGCATAACGAATATGACCGATTTGGCCTTTTCACTCGATCAGGTGCGTTATACTCCCGATCATACGCTGATTCTGGCCGATGTCAGTCTGGATGTTTCTCATGGGCACTGGATCGGTATCCTGGGCCCTAACGGTGCAGGCAAATCGACCTTGCTGCGAATTATGGCCGGCGTGTTGCCTGCCTCGTCTGGGATTATTCTTTTCGAGGGGCAAGCTTTAGAGCAATGGTCAACACGTGAGCGGGCAAAGCAGCTGGCCTTTCTGCCGCAGCGGACAGATCTATCCTTTCCCTTTCGGGTGAGAGAAGTGGTTGCCATGGGCCGCACGCCGTATCTTGAGCGCTGGCAAAACGAAAGCGAGGCAGATGAACGGATTGTCGAGCAGACCATGGCGCTGACAGAAATCAGCCGTCTTGCCGACCGGAACGTCCTGACGTTGTCGGGCGGTGAATTTCAACAGGTGATGCTGGCACGGGCGCTTGCCCAGCAGCCGACCTTTCTCTTATTGGACGAGCCGACAACAGGCCTGGACCTGCGTCACCAGTTTGAAGTAGTCGATGTATTGACGACGCTGGTCCAGCAAGGCGTCACTATCATCACCGTACTGCATGATCTCAATATGGCTGCATCTGCGTGTGCGTCCGTGGTGCTGCTCAAATCCGGGCGGGTATATGCGGCTGGACCGCCGCAAGACATCTTGACTGTTGAAGCCATTCGCGCTGTGTATGGGGTGGATGTCGCATTAGGGGAAAACCCGGAGACCGGCGCGCTGCAAATCATTCCGCTACGCGCTACACGGCCTACTGGCTAGACCTATGTATGGCCCATATTTCGACCGTACCCAACCTTGATGGCAGTACGACTGAGTACACGGATATTACTCTTGAGCCTGGTCGTTTAGAGCGGCTCTTGCGCGCACTGTTTGAAGAACACTGGCAGCAGATCGTTTTTGGACCGTGCATTCAGGGTGCGGTATTTGAGATCCGGCTCACCGCGCAACCAAAAAAAGTGGTTATGCTTGATGGCTATCTCACCGTTGATGCAGGCGCGTGGCATTTTCATATGTGCATAGCTGAGCACAAAGACGTGCCTGTGCCCGAACTCGCCCAGCAGCGGCAAGTCTCTCGGGCTGCCTTTTTCCAGGACGTTCGTGCCACCGGCCATGTCAAAGGCAGTTGCGGCCTACGGCTGTGGAACGGCTTGGACGAGCAGATGATAACCATCTTTTTTCCTAATCCGTATCTGACCGAGAAACAGAAAATCCGACGTACTCCCGACTGGAGCCGGCTGGAGCTGTGGCAGCAACTACGACAGAAGTATACCGAGATGGAAGCGATGGCAGCGCATGATGGACACTCCCCCGCCTGACAAGCTCGTTCACGGCCCAAAAGAACAGGATCCGCGTTTGCAAGACCTTGGGTTTCTGGTCGGCCACTTTCAGGGTGAAGGCAAGTATCTGAAAGGAAGCCGACAATTCCAAAAGGAGGTCGTTGGTGTGTGGCAGGCTGGTGGACAATTTCTCTCGCTGTGCATACGTGTCGCCTATCCGCTGAAAGACGGGCGGGTGGACGTACATGACGCCTTTGTCGTGGTTGGGCTCAATCCCGCCAACGAACAACTAGAAGCCCGCGCATACACAGACAGTGGCGGGATGATCGACTACCAGCTTGAGGTGAGTGGACAAGAGATATGTTTTCCTGACCGTCCACCCGGACATCAATCTCCAACGAAAGCCTTGCGGGCGCGCAAACAGCGGGCGCGCAAGGTGCTGTGTCCGCATGAGAGCGGCTTTGAGGAGCGGCTGGAGGTGGATTTTGGGACCGGGGACTATGAACCGTATTCTCGCATCATCATGATCAAAGAAGCGGACGTCGTTGTGAGTCCCCAGACTTGACCGCTTGAGATCGAGTCTGGAAAATTTGCTGTACGTGCAGGCACTCGGGCCTTTGGTTCGGCGTGTAGCGTCTCCCCACGAAGATCCGAGCGAGTGCTTCGCAGGGTTCTTTTAAGACTCTTGCCGGACTCTTGGCCGGACTTCTCAGCTGAGGGGCACTTGCCCGTCTTGGCCGGACTGGTAGTTGATATGGACAAGTCGGACGGCCGTTTCCGTTGTCCGCTACCCAAGCTGTTATGATAGGACGCACCAGGTACGAAACGAGTCTGGTGCACGAGTCGGAAAGGAGAGCTGATGTCACGTCAACGAATAGTCTATCCCAGTCTGACCTGCCTGGCTTGCCTTGGTCTGTTTGTCGTGGTTGCCGGATGTAGCCCAGCACCGGCACAGGACGCGCAATCCAAACTGGCTGCATGGAATGTAGAATATAGTCCGGAGGCATTGCGCAACCGGGCGGCGGTGGGCGATTTGACAGCCGTGCAGCTCCTGCTAGAAGCCGGTATAGATTTCAATGCCAAGGACCAGCGTGGGGGAAGCGCACTCCGCTACGCGGTTACGGGTGGACATCTCGAAATCGTGAGCGCGCTGCTCGAAGCTGGTGCTGATGTCAATGTTGAAGATAATGATGGTTACACCCCGCTGCGTTATGCGGCCTATAATAATCAGCCGAAAATAGCCGCAGCGTTATTAGAAAAAGGGGCGGATGTGAACGGTGGAAGCGCAGACGGCTGGACCCCTGAGGCCGTAGCCATAGGCAGAGGCCATCCTGCCGTCGTTCGACTGCTCAAAGACGCGCAACCGTAAGGCGTATTCCTGACTCGACGCTC
>CAUZQN010000183.1:0-6046 GCA_963581605.1 uncultured Binatia bacterium (SeqCode) | reverse complement strand
CTTATACACAACCTTGGGCAAATCCTCTCCTGGAACGCCCAGCTTACGCGGATTACTGCGCGCCCCGATAGCCAAGATAACGTAGGCGGCGGCATAGTCTTCACCTTGAGCGGTCGTCACCGTATATAGTCCATTGGTTTTGGTAACGTCGGTCACCTCTTGTCGCTCGTGTATCTCGAGCTGGGCGCCTTGAATCACGTCTTCCCAGGCCTTGATCAGACTGTCTTTATCTTGAGTTTTGACTGGCAAGTCTCCATACATCGGTAGGCCAACTGGCTCAGCCAAGACCGGTTTATCTCGCGGATAGTCGCGGATAGAGCTGGCAATTGTCGTACGCTCAAGGATGAGGTAGCGGAGTCCAGACTCCTTGGCGCGGAGTCCGGCGCCGAGACCGGCCGGTCCGGCGCCAACGATAATGACATCATACGGAGCAGCGGCAAAACGTGGCTTATTGGTGACAATATACCGAACGGCAAAGTCGCCCTGATTGACCGAAGTCTTAATCAACGGCGCGCCTATCACCTCACCGACAAGAAAAATGCCGGGGCGATCTTCACTCTCATTCTGGATAGTCACTTTCGCGCGTTCGTACTCACGCACTAGGGGGCCGGTCGTGACCCGAATCGCCTCAACCGGACAGGTGACTTCGCAGATTCTGCATCCTTTCCCTTGGGCGACACATGCCGACGGTTTAACGACTGTGGATTTCCCCCCTGCGTCGCCGACAAGGACCTTTTCCGGACACGAGTCATAACATCCATGACAGGCAATGCAGCCCGCCGTATCAACCACGGGAAAGGGCATCACATTATCTTTGACAGCGGGTGGTTCGTCCGAAGAGTCGGCCAAAGCTGGAGCTGCCTCCGGCTCCGGTTCACTTGCTCGTTCCGTGACAAGGTGTGCCTGCTCAAAGCCTGCAGCTGCAGCCGTAAATTTGGCTCGTGCCTCGGCATACTTCTCCGTCGCAAATGCCTGCTGCGCCTCGTTGAGTATGTCGACTGCGCTATCGACACGCGTCTGCCACTGCGCCACCTCGGCTTTCCGCTCGTCTGAGTCGGTCTCGGCAGCGTGTATCTGTCCGGCTGCCTGCTGGGCGGTCTCAGCTGCGGCCCGGGCGGTGAGTGCCTCCAGATGATTTTTTGCGTGTGTATCTTCCCAATAAGTATAGGCGCCAATGCCTGACACAAACGTCAGCCCGATGAGGAGGAGCATATTCAAGGACACATACTGGCCCCAGCCAGGTTGGGCCACTGTCGACGGGAATTGGTGGTGGGTCCGGTGGCAGTCCAAACAGGCCAGGGTGGCTCTCTCGAATCCCTGCTGTCGCCGTTCCTCATGGCAGGACATACACGCATCCATTGGGAGGGGATAAAATTCTGCCGAACGGATAACAGGCCGAAACTCGGTTTCCCCTCGCAAGAGGAAATGACACGGCTGACATCGGCCGCTATGTCCGTCGGTGGCGTGGGAGAAGAATATATAGTCTGTGCTGCGCGCAACCTTTTGGATCCCGCCGTCGGGTTGCGTATGGCAGGCGAGACAGTCCTGGGATGATTCTTCCTGGTCGAGGGCTTCGTTGCGGACTTGCTCTTGGGCTTGCTGAGGATCGTCGTCGCCTACGTCATGGCATTCGCTACACTGGGCATGGCTGGGAAAAGCGAACCGGGTGGCTACGTCGGGCTGGGCGTCCTCATACTGGGCGGGGTGGCAGTCCGTACAGGCGAGGGGATCCTCCTCAAATTCTTCGAGGGTTTGTTCGTGTCCCGCATGGGCAAAGATCAGACCGCTCGGCTGCGGGGCATGGCGCTCCAACCAGGCCAGGCGTCGTTCTTCCATGGCTGGCTGCTGCAAGGTGTAGACCGGCTGTCCGTTTCGCTCCTCCCCGGGGCTAAACAGCTCGTCCAGAAAGGTGCGCAGTGGACGCGTTGCAAACGCCCGCACCCCAAGGCCGGCGTTGTGACAACTCCAGCACTGGGTTGTCTGTGCGCCCGTTGCCTCAGCAAGAGCTGTCAGCGAAAATTCCGCCCCCCGATGTTCTTGGTGGCAGCCGACACAATCGTCTTGTACCCCGACCGCGAACTGGACGATATGTGGGGCGTTCGCCTGCCATGCGTCCGCCTGCCCTGCGGCAGGGGCCAGGGGCTGCTCGGCGTGGCAGTTGGCGCAGGTGGCATTCACCGCTTGATGCCCGCCACCTGGGGGGTGGCAGGTTGTGCACTCGCCTTCCCACTGCGTATGAGCCAGTGCGAGCGGGCCGGCTGAGAAGCTGGCCGACTTGCCGATATGAAAGAGTCCGTAGGATCCGAGTGCAGCCACGACGGTGAGGAGAATAGTTGTCCATTGCAAGCGAGAGATGCGTCCATTTTCAGCCTGGGCTTGCAGCATTCTTAGGATCAGCGGGAGACGTGGCTTGAATGCGACTGACCGTGATTCAACGGACTCAGCTGGCGTGGACTGTCGTCCGGCCCTCGCTCTGGCATCCTGTGACGTGGCCGGAATCTGTCGGGCGACCGCGGCCGGCCCCGGAGAGTCGGCCTCAGGACTGCGGGGAGGTGCAATGGTCGTTCTATCGTCATCCAGTACCAACTCGTCTCGCGCCTGACGTGGAGAGAGATCGAATGTGACGATCGTTCCAGCCAGCCGGAGCTCCGCGTCATGATCGAGTTCAAGGCGGTCGACTTTCTCGCCTTGGAAAAAGGTCCCGTTGGTGCTGTTCTCGTCCGTCAGAACAACGCCGGTCGCCGTTTTCTCAACGGTCAGATGAATCCGTGAGATCTGGCGATCTTCAATACACAGATCGGCGCGGCTGCGAGGTCCCTCACGGCCGATAGTGAAGGAGTCCATGCGAGCGGAGGGTTCCCATGCCGTTTCAGTCCCGTCCGGGTGTACGACATGGAGGATGATCCAGCGTTCGGGCGCAGGCGCCTGTGGAGCTATTTTCGTGACCTCTTCTTCGTCATCACGCTCGACCCCAGGGGTTGAGTCGACGGAAGAATCGAGACTGGCGAGGCGTGAGGTCCTGTCCGGCAGCGCTCCCAACACTCTGGTCTTGGTGTCGAATTGTGGCAAGGTCATCTCAAAACGCTTGCCGGCTAGAGTTGCCGACAGGATGGAGGTCTCCTCGTCCGCAGCACTCGCTGGCATGACAGCGCCGGCTGGGGCCACTGCTCCCTGGATGGTAATGCGCAACTGTGTTCCGCCCACATACACCACATCCCCATCTGCGAGGACGGCGTTCGTGATTTGTTTGTCCGGTGCGTGTAAAAAAGTCCCGTTGGTGCTGTTTTCATCAAACAGCCGATATGAGCCCGCTTGGCGTTTAATGGTCGCGTGGTGCCGCGAAAGCCGTTTATCGTTTAGCGTAATAGTACACGCCTGAGACCGCCCGATCTCACATATCTCCTCAGCCGGCTGGTAGACCTGGCCGCGATCCGGCCCACTCACTACCTCGATCATTATGGGGGCATCCGCTTGTCGCAGTGCAGTCAGCCGGTCCGGACGTACCGCTCGGTCTGGTTCGGCGCCAGCGGCTTCCTCTACCTGTTGTGCAGATTCCTGTGGGCGAGTTGATTGTACGACTGTTTTTTCTTCGTCCGCCGGTTGCAGAAACTCGAGCTGCAGCTGGGTATTGCCGACGATGACCTCATCCCCAGGAGCCAGACGGTAGTCAGCAGAGATACGAGACTCCCGATTATTGACAAATGTGCCATTGGCGGACCCCCCGTCAATCACAATCCAGCTATCGCCCTGGCGCTCAATACGACAGTGTTCACGACTCACCGCACGATCTGTCAGTATGACTTCACACGTGCGTGCGCGCCCAATGGAAAAAGCGTCCCCTGAGACTTGGGTCACGCGGCCTGCATCTGGCCCTGAACGTATCGTCACTTTAATCATGTGACTAATAATAGAAAACGCCTAATAATAGAAAACAGACACAATATGGACGAGTGAAAACACCATCATACCGGCTGTGAGCGGGATATGGGCGCTTAGCCAGACCTTGAGGTGATACTCATACCGATACAGCGGATAGAGCAAGACTTCGAGTTTCTCTTTACGAAAGATGAGCCGTACCATGTGGCGAAAGTCCTCTAGCTCGTCACCGAGGATCTCATCGGCGATCAGACGAAAGCGGTCTGGGCGTTGTGGGTCACGCTGGATCTCAGCGGGCCCGTGCAGCCAGCGCCAGGAGAGTGGAAAAGTGATACCAGGTCGTGCCATCTCCCTGGTATAGATCGTTTGGAACCGTTCGGATTTGTCTTTGGCCAGCGCCTGGATTTCCTGCGTTACTTCTGTGAGTTCAGCCAAAAGCTCCTCGGAGGTTCGTTCCGCTTTAGCCTCGACCTGGGTCAGTTTGGGCGGCACGATCCGGTACACGAAATAGCCCCATATCCCGGTGACGACCACGCCCACAAGACAGACGAAGGCTAAGGTTGCAATGAGGTTGTCAAAGCGAAAACCCGCGTGGGTCAGGATCAGTAGGACAGACAGGCAGCCCAACATGAGGTGCCAATAATACCAAATTTCCAGCCTGCCTAACCATTCCCGACGGCGTACCTCAAGCCGCATGCCATCCCGTTTACTGCCGTATGCTCGGGCAGAAATATACCGCCCGAGACCGACTTGCCGAATGATGCGTTTTGCCACTGCCTGGAGTTGTTTCCGGGGTCTGTCAGCTTGGCGGAGCGTCCCTTTCTGGAGTTGGCTGAGTTTTTCAAACGTCTTACGCTCGTTCTCTTTGCGCGTCCGGCGCGTATCGGCGTCTACCCGAATCCACCGCATGGCACTGCCGAGGCGGCGCCGGCGAGCACTATATGCCAGCGCACCCAGCATGGCCGCAAACCCGAGCCAGCCGAGCAGCAGTCCGTGCAAGGTGCGCCCCGAGGCTCCGGGCAATGGGGCGAGTGCGTAGAAGTAGTAATACAGACTCACCAGGAGTGCAACAAGAATGGAAGCCAGAAAATACCAACGTGGGGTTGACATGGACGCGTCACACCGAAGTCTTCGCTCGCATAATAATACTGTCGAGCTCATCAGCCCGAAACCGTTTGATCGCCTGCGTGGGGCAACTGCTCACACACGCGGGGAAGGCATGCCCTTTATCCAAATCACATTTCACGGGTAGGCGCGTCAGCTGCGGCCGGAGGCGGAGCTGACGCTGGAACTCCGACTCGGGCTCGTCAGACTGTTTGCCCCAGACTTTTTGGAGTAGTTGTTGGGCGAGCGACAGACGCGGTTGCTGAAGCAGATCTTCACGTTCAACCATAATGATATTGCCATACGGGCAGCGCTGCGCGCAGCCACTACACCCAATGCAGCTATCTGTAAAATAAATATCTCCATCCTTATCGCGCTTGATGCCACCTGACTTGCACAACAGACAGACCGGATCCTGACAAAATCGACACGCTGTCGGGATGAGCACCTCTTCAAACAGGGTGCCCTTACGAATCAAGCGCGAGATCCCGTCGTCATGGGCGGCGGCGCACGCATTCACGCAGTTATCACAGCGTATGCACAGCGTCTCATCAATGGCCAATACGTCAAGATTAGGGCTGACCTCAGCTTCCATCTGACGTTGCACCCGAAACGTGGTCACATCGGCCATATCGCCGTCTAGGAGCTGCTGATTCTTGAGCCCGGCTATTTTTCTCATTGCTTCCGACTTGGGCCAAACGGCGGCTTGAAAATCTTTTGCGGGAATAACCAAGACCTCGGTCTGGTACATGGCGACGGCGGTAGCCATGCGTGATTGCTCGAGCAGCACGCCGAATTCTCCGAAGCAGTCACTTTCAGCAATATAACTCAGAATCCGCTGCGTCCCGTTGTCATTGCGGACAATCTTGACCCAGCCTTGATGGACAATATAGACGTTATCTGCCGTTTCCCCTTCTTCATAAAAGATTTCTCCAGCCCCAAACGTTTGCATCTCAATCGCGGGGATCAAGGCTTCGATTTCCGCCGCTGTATGGTCTTGCAAGACGCGTACGCGTCGTAAGAGCGTCGTGACTGTACGCGCGATATACGTTTCAGACATTTGCTC
>CAUZQN010000182.1:0-6096 GCA_963581605.1 uncultured Binatia bacterium (SeqCode) | reverse complement strand
AATAAAGGATAGAAAGGGTTGAAAAAGTTTTGATCATTGACCCAGCTATCCCACGGCGAGTGACCGCCCTGTTTCCGCAGATCGATAACACGCCTCAGCAATCGCCACCGCGCGCAGGCCGTCTTCAACTGTCACAGGAAACGGTGTGTCATTTTTGATCGCATCGACAAAAGCTTGTGCGGCTTCTTTTACGGTTGGCACAGGCGGCGGAACGGACACGGGGATACGCTCACGTCCTCTCAGCAGGTAGGCAAAGTTATGTGCATGATCGCCAACGAGCTGGCCGTTTTCACCTATGATTTCAATCAGACCGCTTCGACTCTGGGTTGAGCGCGAGCCTGAAACCTGGACCGTAAGCAGCGGGTCAGCAGTGCGTCCATACATCTGAAAATTGTCTTCGGTTTCGTGGGTGAAAATTGTTTTTGTCTGACACCAGACCTGCGTGGTTGCTTGACCGCTCAAGAAATACAACAAGTCGAAACTATGTACGCCCGTATGGAGAATAATCCTGCCGCCACTTTCGGCTTTACGGTCGAGCCAGGCGAGCGATGAAGGCTCAAAGGGCTGGCTGAGGTGAAGAGAGTGCAGGGGCGCGATTGCAGGCAGATGCTGCTTAAGCGTTTGTACAACGCTATTAAAGCGTAATGTCTGGGCAACCATGCAACGAATGGGGTTGACGTCAATAATTGCGCTGATCCGCTGTGCCTCGGCGACACTCACTGCAAACGGTTTTTCAATCAGGATATGTTTACCCGCACGGCAAGCTGCTGCCACAATAGATCCGTGCAAAGCGGGTGGAACAACGATCGCAATCGCGTCGATGTTTTGATCTGCAATAAGCTGATCGTATGTTGCGTGATAGTGACACCCATACGTCGCGGCAAGTTGTTCGCCTGCTGACCGATTCCTGCGGCACACGGCAACCAGCTCAGCCTGTGGGATATCTTCCACAATATGCTGGGCATAACGAACACCATGTTTACCTGCTCCGATCAGGCCTATGCCTAGCGGCTTGAGAGAATGCGGTTGCATACATCCACGATATCGTGTTCTCGGTGCAGGACTCAATCCTTTACGGGGATCAAGAGCGGGTGCTAGTTTGTCTTTTCATGCTGACGTATCGCAATCCCATACCGACAGTAGACATTATCATCGAGTTGGAATTGGAGTTGGAAACGGCTGAGAGTGTCCGAATTGTCTTGATTCGCCGCAAAAATCCACCGCTGGGTTGGGCCTTGCCAGGAGGATTTATCGACTATGGAGAGTCGGCTGAACAGGCGGCGGTACGGGAAGCAGCAGAAGAAACGTCACTCAAGGTGCAGCTTATTGAATAGTTCCAGGTCTATTCCGACCCGCAACGGGACCCACGTCAGCATACCCTCACAACGGTGTTTATCGCTCGGGCAAGCGGAACGCCACGCGGAGCGGATGGCGCGGCAGAAGCGCGTGTCTTCGAAGAGAGCACCTTACCGTCTGTGTTGGCGTTTGATCATGAACAGATCTTGCGCGATTATTTCGTATATAAGCGGACGGGCAAACGACCAGAGCCCATCATAGGGGCGAGGTCACCTCGCCCAGGCAATTCATGAATTGCTGTGTTTGCGGCGAGGCGTACGTTCTTATGATCCGCTGAGGCGCTGTAATGCGGCCTCTATCTGAGCGAGACCTTTTTCGAGGTTTTCCATAGACGTGGCATAGGAAATCCGCACATGCTCAGCCGAGCCGAAACCCTCACCAGCGACTAGGGCGACCTTGGCTTCCTCCAATAGATACAGAGAGAAATCCATGGCCGAAGCAATCGTCTTGTCTTTCCACTTTGTCCCAAAACAACCAGAGACGCGTGGAAAAACATAGAATGCGCCTTCCGGCAGGGTGCACGAAATACCAGGTATGGCGCGCAGCCGGTCGACAACGTAATTGCGCCGTTTGGCAAACTCTTTTGCCATGATCCCCACCGGCTCTTGCGTGCCGGTGAGCGCTTCAATCGCAGCTGCCTGAGCCACGGAGTTTGGATTTGACGTGCTCTGACTCTGGATCGTTTCCATGGCCTTAATAACGTCTTGCGGACCCGCTGCATAACCCAAGCGCCAGCCGGTCATGGCATAGGTTTTTGACACCGAATTGGCGACGAGCAGGCGGTTGCACAGATTGGGCTTGAGTGACAGCAGGTGGGCGCAGCGCGGTGCATCGTACAAAAATTTCTCGTACACATCGTCAGAGATAGTAAAAAGGGTGCTGTGCTCAATGACCTCAGCGATCTGTTTCAGTTCGTCTTCGGTGTACGCCGCACCTGTCGGGTTTGAGGGACTATTGAGTAGCAGGACCTTACTTTGCGGGCCAATCGCCTCTTGCAGCTGGGTTGCCGTAATCTTAAACCCGGTCTCTTCGGTGGTGGGAAGCAGTTTTGGCGTCGCACCAGCCAAGATCACGATGTCGGAATAGCTGACCCAGTAGGGAGCCGGAATGAGGACTTCATCCCCCGGACCAACAAGGGCATGAAAGGCGTTGAAAAGAATATGTTTGCCCCCGCAGCCGGTGGTGACTTCTGGGAGTGTATAGCTGAGATCGTTCTCCCGCTGGAGTTTCGCGATGACGGCTTCCTTGACCTCGGCTGTCCCGCCGACAGGGGTATACTTTGTCTTGCCCTGTTTGATGGCGGCGATCGCCGCGTCCTTAATATGATCTGGGGTATCGAAATCCGGCTCGCCTGCCCCAAAGTCGATGACGGTGATCCCTTCGCGACGCAGGGCGGCAACTTTGACCGTAACCATGAGTGTGGGCGACGGTTTGATGAGTTCTAAACGTTTTGCAAGACGCATACTATGCCTCACTCAAGGCCCCTTCGCTCGAAAGGTGGCCGAATGGGATGTCTCGGCGTCCATTCCCAGCGAACGGACGCTGGCTGTTAATCTGATGTATTCGCGAACTTCTCTCGGAGTCGTTTTTCGACGTGTGGTGGGACTAAGCCTGTCACAGAACCGCCCAGACTGGCAATTTCCTTGACTAAGCGAGCGGCAGTATAAAAATGGGCCGCTCCAGTGGTCAGAAAAATCGTATCAATATTCGGCTTCATATGACGATTCATGAGAGCCATCTGAAATTCGTACTCGAAGTCTGAAGCGGCGCGCAAACCACGAATAATAATGTTTGCCTGCATCTTCTCAACATATTTAACGAGTAGTCCATGGAAGCTATCGTACACGACGCGGTCGCCCTCAGCCTGGAGTTCTTCACGGAACATGTCGAGGCGTTCCTGTGGCGTAAAGAGGTAGTTGTCTTTCTGCGGGTTATACACTACGGCAACGATCACTTCGTCAGTGAGCTGAAGGCTGCGACGAATGATATCGACGTGCCCGTACGTTGGCGGGTCAAAAGATCCAGGATAAATAGCGCGACGTTTCACTCGGTTTCCCAACCCTCGTGTAGGTAAAAAGACACCCCGGTTGTGCCGTAACGGCGGCTGTCCGTCAATACCAACGGGCCGTAGGACTCGGCTCCGGCTTCATGCCGGGCGTGCTCCACGACGACCCAGGCTCCTGTTCGCAAAATTGAACTGCGAGCTAAACGCCGCAGTGTTTTATCGACCCAGCCTTCTTCATACGGAGGATCAAGAAAAACGCCACCAAACCGAAGCCCTTGGCCTTCTAGGATCCCGATCCCTTTGAGCGCATATGCACGCAGAATCCGACCCCGATGGAGGAGCTTGGTGGTCTTCAGATTCGCCCGGATAATTTTCTGCGCGTCCGGATTGGCCTCAACAAACACGGCAGAATGAACGCCCCGACTCAAGGCTTCTATGCCCAGCGCACCTGTGCCGGCGAAGAGATCCAGAACGTCGATATCGGTGAGTGAAAAGCGACTGGCAAGGATATTGAATACAGACTCTCTGACTCGGTCGGTGGTGGGCCGGACCTTTTTTGGAACAGTGAGCGACCGCCCACCCACCGAGCCAGAGATGACACGCATCTAGACGCTAAAAATATGAACGGCCAGGGCTGCGGCTTCGCCGCGGACCATGCCACCACCGTTCTCGGTCATGCCGACCTTGGCGCCTTCAACCTGGCGTTTGCCGGCTTCGCCGCGCAGTTGCCAGAAGATCTCGGCAATTTGGGCTGTGCCCGTGGCACCAACCGGATGACCCTTGGCCAGCAGGCCACCGCTCGGGTTCACCGGCGTCTTGCCGCCCAAGGCGGTAAACCCTTCGTCAATCAAACGGCCGCCTTCGCCCTGTTGGCATAAACCCAGTTCCTCATAAATGATCAGCTCCGCCGGTGCTGAGGCATCATGTACCTCGGCTACGTCGAGATCTTCCGGGCCAATACCCGCAATTTCGTAGGCTTTCTTAGCTATACGCTCGGTAACGCCGGGATCACCGGGTTGACGGTCCTGGCCGGAGCCCAGGACTGAAGCTTGCACATACACCGGTTTGGTGGTGAACTCTTTGGCCTTGTCCGCGCTGGTCAGCACTACGGCGGCGGCACCATCGCCGATCGGCGAGCACATCATCCGCGTCAGCGGATCGGCGATCATGGGCGACGCCAGGATGTCTGCTACGCTGCGTGGAGTCTGAAACTGCGCGTGCGGATTCAAGCTGCCATTGGTATGATTCTTGGCCGCGATCCCCGCATAGTGTTCTTTGGTCGTACCGTATTTGCGCATATGGCTGCGCGCGAATTCAGCGTAGAAATCCATGAACATGCTGCGCGATTTGCCCGCACCCGCGCCTTGGCCCTTATCTTTTGTGGTCTGTTTCATATCGGCGAGCGTTTGCTGCATCAGTTCGACATCGATCGCACTGCCGATTGCGGCGAAAGATTTTTTCTTGTCCTCGTGATAAAGCTTCTCCATGCCTAGAGCAAGCACGACGTCGTACATACCCGAAGCAATATACAACCAGGCCAGATGAAATGCGGTGGCCGCACTGGCGCAGGCGTTCTCGGTGTTAATCACCGGAATGCCGCCAATGCCCATTTCACGCAGGACGACTTGACCACGAATGCATTCCTGGCCGGTAATCAGCCCGGCCATGGCGTTCCCGACGGCGACGGCTTCAAGCTGGTTTGCCTCAACTCCGGCGGATTTAAGAGCCGCCTCAATCGCCTCGCGGGACAGGGCTTTCATGCCTTTATCCAGATGTTTCGCAAAACGGGTCATGCCCGCACCAATAACGGCAACTTCTCTCATATGGCTCCTCCCTTTTTTAGGGTGTATTTGCAGGGTGTATTCGATGGACTCCCGACTATAACTTCATTCCCTCTTGTTCCGCAAGAAGAATTTCTTCAGGATGGTCGAAGGATAGCCATAGGATAACCACCGTGAATTTTGTCCTTGTTCCTATAAAAGCCCTGGCTCACGGAAAGAGCCGTTTGTCTGCGCTGCTGTCGGACACACAGCGCCACACCCTATCCCAGGCCATGCTGCGTGACGTGCTGAGCAATCTGCGTCGCGCGGCCAGTGTTGATCGCTTTGGAGTAGTGACTTCAGATCCGAGCCTGCTCGAAATCGCCCAGAGTTTGGGCGCAGAGGCGATTGATGAAGGACATCCGCGCGGCTTGAACGATGCGGTAGCCATGGGCACCGAATTTTGTCTGCAGCTGGGGGCCACAGCGCTGCTCGTCCTTTTATCCGACCTCCCGCTTGTGACCTCTGAGGATATCGACTTACTGTTTTGCGAGACAACAGACGAACCGCAAGTCCTTCTTGTGACGTGTAAGGAGGGGGAGGGGACGAACGCACTCCTGCGCGTCCCGCCACTGGTCATATCAACCTGCTTCGGTGGCCCAAGCCTCGAAGCCCACAAAGTCTGTGCCCGGAAAGATGGTCTGGCCTGTCGCGTGATCGAAGCGCCCCGTATTGCGTTTGACATCGATTCCGTTGAAGATCTGAAGCTGTTTGCCTCCGAACCAACTGCCACACACACCTATCAGGCCTTACACGCTCTCGGCGTACTGGCTGCCCTCGGTCTGGAAGCGTAGTCATAACAGATGAAAGCATGCGGATGAAAGAGGGGAATAGTGACTGGCCCGGCCCTGTCCCGCCGGCTCGCCTGTACTTTTCCCTGTGAGTCTCACACGTTAGCACCAATGTATGGGCAAG
>CAUZQN010000181.1:0-6101 GCA_963581605.1 uncultured Binatia bacterium (SeqCode) | reverse complement strand
AATGTCGGCTCCTGTAGCGATCCACTCTAAGAGACGTTGTTCTCCAGCCTCCTCAAACGCTCTGGGTAGGGTCCGAATCAACGGCGGAATCCCTGGCGTAAAGTCCTGGGCGAGGGCAGTCAGCGCATCCCGCAGGGCAGGACGTTGTTCGATTTCAAGCGTTTTGACACACGGCGCAATGAGAGGAAAGAGCGCTGGCAGTACTTCCGGATCAGCCCGAATGACGGGTGATAACATGGAAAAAAGGAAAGTTTGCAGCGGTTTTGAAAACATCGCCAGAACGGCCGGGAGTTGCATAAAGATGGCTTCAGCAGCCTGGGCCGAACGGCGTACGGCAGTCTGGCAGTCCAGCAACAAACTGAGACGAATTTCCCCCGTCAACTCGGCAAAGTCGTTCGGCAGCGTCGTATAAAATTTCCATGGCCCAGCATCCTGAACCAAGACACCTAAGGCTGCCCATTCCCGCATTTCTTCCGGATGCAGTACCGACAAGGCTGCCTGCGCAGCCGAAAAATATGAGACCGCTAGAAATTCACCCTTCCAGCCCTTTTTATTCAGCAATGCGCTGCCATGCATTGCCCAGGCGCGCAGACGCGCTGCCAGGGGCCGGGGCAGGGAAGAAAGCAATGGTGCCGAGGTCTGTAAAAACTGAGAACCTAGACGGCGCGAGACCTGCAGGATCTCTCGCCCCAGAGCGGCCCAGTCTTCGGCCTGATCGAGTCCAAGCCGGGCAAGATCGAGTGGCGGAATGGAAAAATATGCAGCCGCGCCATCGCGCGAAGTCGGCTCTTCACGCGCTAATCGTCCGCCTATGTCTACCCAACGAGAAAACGTTGTTACTCCAAAGACTTGCCAAGCTGCGGGCGCGTTGCGGCAGAAGACTTGGGCCAGGGTCAGGGAGGTTTCCGCCAGCTCATCTCCTGCAGTCAAAATGGTTGCACGCGCCGACTCTGGCAAGGCATCCAGTTCGGCCCGCAAAGCGAGGCCCCGGCCGTTGCCGAACAAATGGCGCGTATCAAACCAGAGGTTCCGAATGGATGACATGGAATGGGGGGTAGAGACTAGGGATTAGGAGTGGGTGGAAGAAGTATGGCAAGAAAAATAATAAGACCCCAACCCCGATCCCCTGAGCCCTAGTCCCAGAATTTTTTAGACGTAGGTCAGCCAATGTGTATACTTCGGATCGGCACCCTTGATGACGGCCTCAAAACGCTCTTTGAGCGCTTTTGTTATTTTTCCAGGCGTCTCCCCTCGGATTTGACGGTCATCAACCTCACGAATCGGGGTGACCTCTGCCGCTGTACCGGTAAAAAAGACCTCATCTGCGAGATAGACTTCGTCGCGCGTGATGCGATCTTCTTCCACAGACAGATCCATATCGTCTAAGAGGCTGATTGCCGTGTCGCGCGTGATGCCGGGCAGAAGCGAGGAAGAGAGCGGCGGAGTTTTTATTTTTCCTCTTCGGACAATAAAGATATTCTCGCCCGGACCTTCGGCCACATAGCCATCGGTGTCGAGCAGCAGCGCTTCATCATAGCCGAGTGCCCAGACTTCCTGGCCGGCCAAAATAGAATTCAGATAGGTGCCGACCGCTTTGGCCTTCGTCATCAGCGTATTGACGTGGAAACGTTGAAAGGAGGACGTCTTGACCCGGATACCTTTGAGCAAACCTTCTTCGCCCAAATACGCGCCCCACGGCCAGGAGGCAATCGCAACCCGAATGGGATTTGTCCGGGCGTGGAGGCCACGATCCCCTTCGCCCACAAAGACCAGGGGCCGGATATAACATTCCTTGAGCTGGTTGGTCCGAACGGTTTCCAGACACGCGTTCAGGATCTCGTCTTGTGAGAACGGAATCTTGAGATTCAGAATATGGGCAGAGTCGAACAGCCGTTCAATATGTTCGGGTAAACGGAAAACGGCCGAGCGCCCATCTTGTCCGACGTAGCAGCGGATGCCTTCAAATACCCCCACGCCATAGTGGAGGGTATGGGTGAGAACGTGGACTTTTGCCTCGTCCCAGGGAACGAGTTCGCCGTCCATCCAGATTTTGCCATTTTCCACAGCAGCCTCCTTGCCAAAAGACGTTTCTGCAAATCAGAAGCCCTGAGGAAAGTCAACCTGCACTGATGTCAAGAGAAAAAATTAGAATGGAAAGTCCGTGCTAATAAACTCTTCGCTGTCGAGCACGATCGCTGTGGCCGTCGTCCCTTTTTTGAGCACGGCAGCCTCGGCTGGGCCGATGACCAAGCTCTCACCAAGAGACAGGGAACTCAGTACCCCCGAACTCTGGGTACCCGTAGAATGGGCCTCATAGCCTGTACCGGTGTGAGTCAACCGGCAGCGGATGAATTCGGTCAGACCCTGGGCCTTAGGAATGTCTTCCCCAATAGTAACCTGGACGATGGGGAAAAAGAGCTTGCGGTGGCCGGCCATGCGGCGCAGCGTCGGCCATGTGTACAGATAGAAGCAGACCAGGGCAGACACGGGATTGCCCGGCAGACCGAAATAGGGCCGACCGCTGAGTAAGCCGAACGTCAGTGGCTTGCCCGGCTTTTGGGCGACCTTCCAAAACAAGCGCTGAATCCCGAGTTCATCCATGGCCGCTTTGACAAAATCAAAATCGCCGACAGACACCCCGCCTGTAGATAGCACCACATCGTGGTGGACGGCTTCCTCAAGCGCGGTCTGCGTTTCTTCGAGCGTATCGCGTGCAATAGCGAGGGGAACGGAATAGCCGCCTGCCTCACGAACCGCTGCGGCTAATGTGTACGCGTTCGAGTTGACGATCTGACCCGGTTGCAGCGGCATGTCAACCTCGACCAGCTCGTTCCCGGTACTCAAGATGGCCACTCGCGGGCGCTGGTGCACGAGGACAAATCCCCGCCCGACCGAAGCCAGGAGGCCAATGTCTGCAGATCGTAGGACACGGCCTTGTTTAAGAATGACCTGCCCGCGCTGAATATCCTCGCCACTCAGACGAATATTATTCCCGTGTGGACCCGACTGCTTGACGAGCACCTGTCCGTCGCGTTCTTCAGTATCCTCAACCTTAATGACAGTGTCCGCCCCTGGTGGTAGGACGGCGCCGGTCATGATTTTGCTCGCCGTCTTTTTCTCAACAGTACGGGTTGGGACTGCGCCGGCTTGAATCACCTCTAAAACCGTCAAAGAAACCGGTTGGTCAGCCTGGACGTGCTGTATATCGTCATGGCGCACGGCATAGCCATCCATAGCCGAGTTGGTAAACGGGGGCACCTCGCGCTCTGAATGGACGTCTTCGGCCAGAACTCGTCCGGTCGCTTCAAGTAGGCTGATGCGTTCCCCAGCCAGAGGAGAGACCGTCTCCAAAACTGTTGCCAGGGCATCGTGTACCGAAATCATACGAGCATACTCCAGACGTTCACTGCTGAGTCACGTTAACAGTTCTCCGGCTGAGACACGTTCTTGCAGGCGGCGGTCTTTGTCGTGCGTTTTCTGTACGAGGGCTGCTTTGAATGTCTGAAAACGATCCAGCAGTCCGGCATCACCGGTTGCCAGGATTTGGATAGCCAGTAGACCGGCATTGCGCGCGCCATCTATGGCCACTGTGGCAACCGGAACTCCCGCAGGCATCTGGACGATGGAAAGCAACGAGTCTTGGCCACTGAGAGCCGCACTTGTGATGGGAACGCCAATAACCGGAAGGGGTGTATGCGCGGCAATAACGCCAGCCAGATGGGCTGCCCCACCGGCTCCGGCAATAATAACTTTTATCCCCCGCTCATGGGCTCGACTGGCATAGTCGGTGGTATCGTGTGGGCTGCGGTGGGCTGAGAGGACCCGGATTTCATATCCGATGTCAAATTCTTCACAGACCTCGGCCGCTGCCTTCATGATGTCAAGGTCTGAGTCACTACCCATGACGATACCGATGATGATGCCGACTTGAGGGGCCATGTGATCTCCTTACTTTATTACGTCTATGCCTGCCTATTCCTAGGGAGCTACTCAACAAGAGATTCCACAATCTGCTCCAAATGGACGCCGCGTGATCCCTTGATGAGCATGAGCTGAGGACTTTCCGTTTGCCGTACAAGGGAAAGGACCATGGGTATGGCAGCTCGCGCATCAGGAAAGACGTGGATTGGAATGTTAGCCTGTGCAGCGCATTCCGCGAGTGGCTGCGCGTATTGACCTATCGTCACAACAGCGTCTGGTGGCGGGGTGAGCTTGGCCACATATGCGCCGATCTCCTGATGCCGCTGTTGGCTTATGCCACCCAACTCCAGCATATCACCTAGGACGAGGATGAGGTCTTCGTCCGCCGCCCGAATGGTGTGTACGGTCAGGATAGCGTGGTGCATGGAGGCTGGATTGGCATTATAGAAGTCGTCGAGGACAGTGAGCTGGTGAGCCGGCACCTCCACGACCGCCAGCCGATGCGGGGCACCGTGTGCAGCTTGGAGGACGGTGCAGGCGGTGTCTAGATCCAGACCAGTCTCTACTGCTGCAGCAATCGTGGCAAGCGCGGCCAGAACGAAATGACTGCCTATGAGTTTCAGTTGCACCGGCCGAAGCTGACCACGAGTACAGAGTTGGAAACTCGTCCCTTTCCGCGTAACCTGAATATTCGACGCCCGGAAATGATTGCTCGCGTTTTCACCAAAGGTAACGATCCGACTGTGGGTTAGACGGCGGACGGCTGTCAGCAAGGCCGGATCGTCTCCATTGACTATGGCAATCCCATCTGCCGGGAGTGCGGCGATCAATTCGGTTTCTGCCGCTAAAACACCGTCGAGATCTTTCAGTGTCTCCGTATGCTCTTCTGCAATAGTGGTAATGACGCCGATATGCGGCTGGGCAAAGCGACACAGGGTGGCGAGTTCTCCGGGCCCACTCGTTCCCATCTCCAAGATCAGGAAAACATCTTCCGGGGTAGCACGCAGGACGGTGAGCGGCAGTCCGATATGATTATTCAGATTGCCCTGGGTGGCCAAGGTTGGGCGCTGGCCGGTGAAGACCTGAGCCATGAACTCTTTGGTGGTTGTTTTGCCGTTGCTCCCGGCAATGCCGATCACTGTGGCCGGAAGCTGGAGGCGGTACCAAGTAGCCAAGTCTTGGAGCGCAGTCAGGGGATCATCCACGCTGATGCCGACTGCCCCGTCGGGCGGCACGATGCGAAAGTTCTTGGAAAACAAGAATCCCGCCGCACCGTGCTCAATGGCGGCTGAGATATGGGCATGTCCGTTGGTTCGTACGCCTGGAAGCGGGACGAACAGCGTATGTGGAGTGATCTGCCGAGAATCAATACAGACGGAAGCGAAGACCATATCCGGGCGACCCCACATCAGGGTACCCTTGGTTGCTGTGCAGACGTCCTGCGCACTGAGTTGAATTCCCACGGTTCCAACTCTATCGAGGCTCCAGGCTGGTCGCAAGCGGCTGGTCGCAAGCGGCTGGTCGCAAGCGCGCACTCGGGCATGGGATACGCTCCATTGCTCCGCCCCGCGCTGCGTGTCACCATAACAATGTGACCCAGAAAGAGCGACACGCCAGGACGATTGTTCAGACTTTGCGCCAACGTGGTTATATCGCCTATTTGGCTGGTGGCTGTGTGCGTGATCGGCTGCTCGGGATCGAGGCCAAGGATTTTGATGTTGCGACTAGTGCCCGCAGCACGGATGTCCAAGCCCTCTTTTCTCATACCATTCCAATCGGAATCCAGTTTGGTGTTGTCATTGTCTTGCTTGACGGCATTTCATACGAAGTGGCGACGTTTCGGGCCGACGGGGCGTATCATGATGGTCGTCATCCGGTTGCCGTCCGCTTTAGCGACGCACGTGAAGATGCTCTGCGGCGTGATTTTACTATTAATGGCATGTTCCTTGATCCTCTAACCGACGAGATTATTGACTATGTTGGCGGGCAGCAGGATCTCAAAAATCGAACGATTCGTGCCATTGGTGACCCTACGGCGCGGTTTCGGGAAGATCGCTTACGCATGATCCGTGCCGTGCGCTTTGCTGCCCGACTTGATTTTCAGATCGCTCCGGAGACATTTTGTGCGATTCAGCGCTTCGCCCCGTCTATCAGCGATATCGCCTGGGAACGTATCGGGG
>CAUZQN010000180.1:0-6102 GCA_963581605.1 uncultured Binatia bacterium (SeqCode) | reverse complement strand
CCGTGGGCCTTGTTAGACTATGGTTTTCGGTGTCTCATCGCGCCCAGCTTTGCCGACATATTTTCTGGCAATTGCTTCAAAAACGGCATGCTGCCAGTTGTCTTGAAAAACGAAGAAGTCGATCGACTATTCAAAGAAGTCGAAGCCCAGCCGGGCTATCAACTCACCGTCGATTTAGCAACCCAGACAGTCACCACGCCAAGCGGGACGAATTTTCATTTCGAGGTCGATCCGTTCCGCAAAGACTGTCTGCTGAACGGCTCGGATGAAATTGAGCTCACGCTGCAAAACGAGGCGGATATCAGCGCGTATGAGCAACGCCGCAAAGACCAAGCACCCTGGCTGTTTCCGGATTTACAGTAGAGAGTAGGAACTAGGGATTAGGGGTTAGTAAAGGAGTCAGTCCCCCATCCCTTATTCGATAGACATGAACCATGTCCTCTCATCCCCTCACGGCTAAAGAGGCTGCTTTACTCCATCAAGCCGCAGGTATGGCTGGAGACCGGTTGGCTCGGCAGGAGAATGACACTGGTGTCCGTTCTATGGAAACGCTCTTGACTCTGCTCGAAGAGGAGCAACCACACGCCGTCAGCCTCAATGTTATCCAACGCGAAGTGCTCGGAAAGATGTTAATGAACCTGTCCTTTGATCTGCTTCGTGAGGACGAAGACGAGCGCTCGGCTCTTGCCGAGGACTGCTGAACGTCTGTTTCAAGACGGAGAAGGAGAAGACGAATGAAATTTGGTGTCGTCATCCGCAATATGGGTCCAGCAGCAACCCGAGAAACGCTCGGCGCATGCGCCAAGGCGGTGGAAGAAGCCGGCTTTGATGCGGCGTTTGTGGTCGATCACCTTGCTATTCCGCCTGATCAAACCGAGGGCTCAGACGGACGTTATTTTGAGCCCCTGACCACGCTGGCATATTTTGCGGCACTGACCCAAAAGATCCGGCTCGGCATTTCCGTCCTTGTCTTTCCCTACCGTCCTGCGGTGTATATGGCCAAACAAATTGCCACACTCCAAGAGTTATCGGGCGAACGCATCATCCTGGGCGCGGGGGTGGGCTGGCTGCGACCGGAATTTGAAGCCTTGGGAGTTGATCCACACAAACGCGGCGCACTCACCAATGAAACTCTCGAAGTCATGCATCAATTATTCGACAATGATGTGAGTTCCTATGATGGTACACATATCAAATTCCCGGAATTTGTTTTCGCCCCGCGTCCGTCCCGCCCGCCCATTTGGATTGGTGGCATGGGGCCGAAAGCAATCGAGCGGACGATTAAATATGGCGACGGCTATTATCCAATTGGACTCCAGTCAGGAGAGTTGGCCCGGATCGCCACACATTTAAAAGAGGAGTCAGAAAAGCACGACCGGTCTATGCCGGATCTGATCGTCGGCGGCATGATCCGCGAAGGGAGTCCCGAGCCGATGATAGACCGCATCTCGGCCATGCAAGAAGCCGGGGCCAATTATTATATCCTGGGTCTAGGGCGCTACCCGGACGCAGATATATTCCGTCGCGGCATTGAACGCTTCGCAACCGAGGTCATGCCCAAAATTAGTTAATCAACTGACATGTAGGGGCGGCCCTACTAAAAATCCCTTCTCCCTTGAGGGAGAAGGCTAGGATGAGGGTGAATCTTTATTTACCCTCTCCCCTTCACCACTTCCAACAACCGCCCAGGAAAGTCCGACATCACTCCGTCTACCCCGAGATCAAGTAAGCGACTCATCTCGTGTGGATCATTAATCGTCCAGACATGAATCTCTAAGCCGAGCCGATGTGCAGCAGCAACCGTCTGTTCCGTCACCAATGGTATGTCTTGGTACTTGGGTGGAATTTGAAGCGCCTGGCCAGGCGGCTGATATCCTTGTAGCTGACCGGTGGCAACGCGCTGGATAAAATCGGCAACCTCGTTATAGCCAAGGTTAGTCGGGATATCCGGCGCCAGCGCTCTAGCACGGACGAGAACAGCGTCGTGCTCTGAGGCCAGGCTTACATGGTCGGCTTTTCCACAGTCTCTCACAACAGCAATCACCTGCTCTTCGATAGGCGGATCTAATTGTTTAATCTCAACCGTAAACTTCACGTTTGGAAAGCTGCTGAGCACTTCTTTGAGAGACGGAATAATGACATCAGAGGCACGAAAGGGCAGCGTCTTGCCATCATCGGGCGAAAACCGATAGCCGGCATCAAGCTGCTGGAGTGCGGCCAGGGAGTATGCACTCACTCCGCCCAGGCCATTCGTCGTGCGCTCGATAGTCACATCATGAATGACCATAATCTGGCCATCTTCAGCCGCCTGGACATCCAGCTCAATGTATTCAACTCCTAGATCCACAGCTCGTTGAAACGCGGCCATGGTATTCTCCGGTGCCTCGCCGCAGGCGCCGCGATGGGCAAATAGTCTGGGTTTTGGTCCGTCGAAGAATTTGGTCATGCTCCATCTCTTTCTTCACTGCCTTTTCCTCTGCATCTATCTGCCGGAAAGGTGAGAGAGGTGCAACTCCGTTACCTACAGATACACCTCCATATCCAGTCGATCAAAAGTACTCACCGGACGTTTACGCTGGCGCGGGAACTCCCGCGCTTCAGCTTCGACGAGGCCGAGGTTCTCCAAAACTTTCAGATCCGTACTGACATTTTGAGGATTCGCTAGCAGAGAAATGCGCCAAATATTTCGTTCCTTTTCTCATCGACTGATACTCCTACCACAATTCCCGAACGGACAGGACAAATTCTGGGAGGACTGGCTCACCGTCAAGCGAAGCCGGATCATCAAGGACTTCGACTTACGGGTCAGGGACTGACTGGTCAGGACGATATATATGAACGCGCTTTTCGAGCGGATCAATCAGCCAACCGAGCTGCGCACCATTCTCGATGTATTCCTGCATTTTTTCTTGCAGGACAGCTAGCCTATCTTGTCGAGAGCGAAGCTCGATAACAAAGTCGGGGCACACAGGAGCAAAGCTATCCTGCTGTGCTTCGGTCAATGCATCCCAGCGTTCTCGTCTAACCCAAGAGCTATCCGCGGAACGTTTTGCCCCACTGGGCAGCGTGAATCCGGTTGAAGAGTCGAACACGAGACCGGTCCCATCCGTTTCGGCCCAGTTTGCTAATCGTTGAGTAATTCTGCTATTCCGCCAGCCTGTCTTCGTTCCTGTTGGAGGCATAATCATCAACTCATGCTGAGCAGTCAGCTCAAGCCGAAGCTCTGGATTCTCTTGGCACAGAAGAGCAAATTGTTCATCTGTCAGTTTGGCTGCCTGCACTTTGAGCTTCACCGGTATGGAGTATTCTGCCCAGGTTGCTTGAGACATATTTTTCTCCGTGATTTTTCAAGCCTAGAACTTCCCCTGTTTCTTTTCAATGCTTTGTAATGTTTCAATTGAGAATAGCCGCTCGCTATTCTATACTGCTCCAGTCGAGAGCGAGTCGGTCTCTCCAAACAAAGGAGATCCCCATGTGGCCAAACGGCAAACGTTGTGCAGTTGGACTGAGTTTTGATTTTGATGCGGAGACGCTCTGGTTTAAAACCATGCGGCAGCCCTACCCCGGCCAGATGTCGCGTGGGGAGTATGGCGCGCGGGCTGGGATGCCACGCATTCTCAATCTGCTCAAAAAATACGACCTAAAAGCCACCTTTTTCGTGCCGGGCTGGTCAGCCGATACATATCCTCATTTGGTTGAACAGATGTGGGCCGACGGGCATGAGATCGGACATCATGGCTATGAGCACGAATTTGTCGGGAACAAAGGACGTGAAGTTGAACTCGAGGTTTTACTAAAAGGCACGGAGAGTCTCAAACGTATTACCGGCGCAGCACCAAAAGGCTACCGTTCTCCAGCCGGCAATACCGGCCCGCATACACTCGATCTCTTGCTCGACAATGATTTTGTGTATGACAGCAGTCTGGTTGGCGATGACAATCCTTACTGGCTGACTACTCCACAGACCAGCCGCCAGCTGCTTGAAGTCCCCTATAGCTGGGAGCTGGATGACGCAGCGCATTTCCTGTTTAGCTTTTCTCCCTACTATGCTGGCATGTCGAGCCAGAACAAGGTGTACGAAATTTGGCAAGCCGAGTTTGACGGGGCGTATGCCGATGGAGGCTTTCTCGGCATCGTCATGCATCCGCAAATCATTGGTCGTCGTTCGCGCATGGCTATGTTGGAACGCCTCATCCAACATATATTGGGGCATGAGGGTGTCTGGTTTGCCACTCACCTCGAAGTCGCCCAGGCGTGGCTGCAGGAATTCGACAATAAATCGTAGGCTACACGAGTCAAAATTCATTGACCCTCAATAGGGCGGGTGTTAGGGTTTTGTCTAGGTACTGAGACTGAGGGGAAATTCACATGAATGGCATACATGACATGGGCGGTATGACCTGCTACGGCCCGGTCATACCGGAAGAGAACGAGCCGGTCTTCCATACCGAGTGGGAAAAACGAATGTTTGCGATGACCATGCTCGGCATGGGGCAGCTTGATACGCTGGACGGATTCCGGCACGCCGTCGAGCGCATGGACCCGGCTCATTATTTGTCGTCAACCTACTACGAACACTGGCTTGCCGCGCTTGAAACACTCGCCCTAGAAAAAGGCCTGCTCACACTAGAAGAGCTTGCGACTGGAACCGCGACAGAGGCAGGAAAAGGAGCAGAAGGGCCACTACCGCCTGAAGCAGTCTCGGCAGTCGTTCACGGGGGTGCGCCCACCAATCGAGAAACAGGCCGACTCACCCCTCGTTTCAAGGCGGGAGACAGAGTCCAGGCGCGCAATCTCAATCCGACCGGGCATACACGCCTGCCACGCTATGTGCGAGGCAAAAACGGCGTGATTGCTCAGGTCCACGGCACCTTCGTCTACCCGGACACCAATGCCCACGGAAAAGGCGAACAGCCCCAGCCTCTGTATTCTGTCTGTTTTGATGCGCATGAACTCTGGGGCCCGGACGTTTCTGGCACGGACAGTCTGTATATCGATTTGTGGGAAGACTATCTCGATCCAGCCTAAGGAGAACGACCATGGGCAATGAACATTCTCACGGCAGTAGCGCCCACAGCGCAGCGCCGAATCCATATCTTGAGAAACACACCACTCCAGAACAGACGGAAGCGCTTGAAAACCGTGTCCGAACACTAGAATCCTTATTGATCAAAAAGGGCCTGGTGTCGGCTGAGACACTCGACAAGATGGTGGAAACCTACGAGAACGACATCGGCCCCCTCAATGGCGCGAAGGTTGTTGCCCGGGCCTGGATCGACCCGGCGTATAAGGAACGCCTCCTCAAAGATGCCACCCCAGCCATTGCGGAACTGGGCTTTAGTGGCCTGCAAGGCGAGCATATGGTCGTGGTCGAAAACACTCCAAGTGTCCACAACCTGGTCGTCTGCACCCTGTGCTCATGCTACCCCTGGCCGGTCTTGGGCCTCCCCCCGGCATGGTTCAAGGAAGCCGCGTATCGGTCACGGTCTGTTGTTGATCCGCGTGGAGTGCTGCACGATTTCGGCCTCACTCTTGATGAATCGGTTGCCGTTAAGGTCTGGGACAGCAGCGCCGAGATTCGTTATATGGTCCTGCCCGAGCGTCCAGCGGGAACCGAGGGTATGGGAGAAGAAGAACTCGTAGCTCTGGTCACCAGGGATGCAATGCTCGGCGTGGCCAAGGTCGAGTCTCGCGTAGCATGAAATTAACGCCGAACCGCAATATTTCAAATACCGAAGGGGACGCTGCTCTGCCTCGTAAGAATGGCGAGCTCGTTTTCCACGAGGCCTGGGAACGCCGCGCCTTTGCTCTGGCAGTCGTCCTGTGTGAACAAGGCCACTACCAGTGGGACGAATTTCGCGACCATCTGATCGCAGAAATCGGTGCTGCGGACAAAGCGAAAGCCGAATCCCCCGACACGTCCTTTCCTGGCTATTACGAGCACTGGCTCGCCTCATTTGAAAAAGTCCTGATCGAAAAAGGCATCTGCACACCAGATCAGCTCCCCTCAAAAACGACCAAATAGTCGGCTGCCTTGCTTGAGATGGTCCTGCCAGGCTATCCCGCCTGATCGGCCAAACTACGCACGAGTCTCAGTTGCAT
>CAUZQN010000179.1:0-6144 GCA_963581605.1 uncultured Binatia bacterium (SeqCode) | reverse complement strand
AGAGGGGGAAGCTCGACAAGGCAAAAAATATTGACGCTCGCATCAGCCGGCAACTCCTGTCCCAACCCCAAATGTGTTGGCCAGCAGCGTCCCGGCATGCCAAAAACAGTGGCGATAGGTGCGAGCTTGATACTTCCATGCGTTACGCCAGTACGTGCTCGTGCAGACCAGAAGTGCCGGGGCGCAGGCCACCACAGGTTCCTGACCACTGGCTTGGACGAGCACCTGCCGATAATCCCCCGGTCGGAGGCTGCGCAGGGCGAAGTCGTTGGGGCCGACCGGATCGAGAGTGGCGTATATTTTAAACGCAAGCGGATAATTCTCCCAGTCGAGGCTGTGCGGATCGCTGCGAATACCCTCCCAAGAGTAGTTCGTGCCGTTATGATAGGTCCAGGTGGCAGTCAGCTGACGATTGGGGGTCATGGTAGGCCCCTGACGAGGTCGGCGAGGCTAGGAACAGAGAGGTATTCTCACCACGCGGGAACGGGCCATTCAACGGCTTGAAGAACTGCGACGCCTGGGAGGGAGGCGGGGGCCGATTGGCCCCCGCCTCCCCTTCTCAATCTGCGCCTGCCTAGGGACAGGCCACGAATTCGTTGCAGTCAAGATTATAGCCAATGAAATTTTCGCGAAAGTGCTCACCTTCCCGGGTAATATGCGACCACAGAAAGCCGTGATCCGGCATCTGGAAGCGCAGAACGCTACGGTATTGGCCTGCCTGAATGCACTGGCCTATCCCACCCAAGGTCGCTGGATCGATTATATTGATCTCATTCGGAAGAGGAATGACTGTGGAAATCTGCAGCTCATCTTCACACTGGAGATACCCCGAGACGAGCTCAGTCCGGGTGAGGCTGCTGGCCAAATCACGAGAATTCGGTGGGAGCCAGATAAAGATTTCGGTGTGGATATCGAAATTTGGATTCACATCAAAACGCGCAATGACGGTGTTTGTTGTGGGAATCAGACCCAGGGCCCCGGCTGCTCCGGTCGCCGCACCAGTGGTGGAGTCGACAAGAGCCGTTGTGGTTGGAATTTCGGTTCCATAGAAGCCCGTTCCAACATCCTGCAGTATCGCCCAGGTTGTCAGCGGTCCGTTCGGGCCGCACACGGCGAACGGGTCTACCGTGGCGGGTTTCTCAAATACTTCTCAGACGCATCCACGAATGCTAATTGCCAACGAGATCCGTGAAAAGTTCGAATACGATGAGAACAGCGTTGTTGAATAAGTCAGGCAAAACTCATAGGCTCACTCTTCTCATGACCTCATCGTCTCCTTTAGAAGCAGTGCTCAAACGTGACCGGCTGATTGTATTAGTCGGTCTCAGCGGCGTGACTGTCCTGGCTTGGTTATACCTTGTCATGCTGGCGGCTCAGATGTCGGACTCGATGCCTAATATGTCCGGTATGGCCAATATGTCGGGAACAGACATGCTGGCCATGTTGCAGCTACGAGCCTGGACAGCGCAGGACTTTGTCCTCATGCTGCTGATGTGGGTCGTCATGATGATCGGCATGATGTTGCCCAGTGCCGCGCCGATGATCCTCTTGTTCGCCATCGTCAATCGGAAATCCCAGCAACAGGGCAATCCTTTCGTCCCGACCAGTGCATTTGCACTCGGCTACCTGCTGGTATGGAGTGGGTTTAGCGTCGCCGCGACCGTCTTACAGTGGGGCCTGGAGCAAGCGGCGCTGCTCTCACCCATGATAGTCAGTACGAGTCCGCTGCTCGGAGGGATAATTTTGGTGGCTGCCGGCGTCTTTCAGTGGACGCCGCTCAAACAAGCCTGTCTCATTCACTGTCGTTCTCCGATTGCGTTCATCATGCATGGCTGGCGTCCAGGCATCGGAGGAGCTATCCGGATGGGGCTGGAACATGGGGTCTATTGTCTAGGCTGTTGCTGGATTTTGATGGGCCTCTTGTTTGTCGGCGGCGTGATGAGCCTGGTGTGGATCGCCCTGATTACGCTGTTTGTCTTGCTTGAGAAAGCCGCTCCGTTCGGCATTGCCATGGGACGGGCGAGTGGACTGCTGCTGGTTCTTGCCGGTCTCGCTGTCATGCTGCATGCTGACGTATGACGGCGTGGGACGGTGAGCACATGTCAGCCTAGAGGGCGTTTGGAAAGTCACGGTACACGTCATTGCGAGTGTAGCGAAGCAATCTGTAGCGGGAAAAGAGATTGCTTCGTCTCCTCCGGCTCCTCGCAATGACACAGCCTCTCCCTTTTCCAAACACCCTCTAATAATCTCTCAGGGCTGAAGTGAGGGGACTGTCATTCTGAACCGAAGCGGAGCGCAGGTGAAGAATCTCTCTGCCAGACGAGACGGTGAGATTCTTCGTCGCTTAGCTCCTCAGAATGACACACATCAAATGGGCGGTGACAAAGTACTAAAGCAGTCTTTATTTGAGGCTACGGTCGCGTATCAGGCTTTGATGCGCTCATTATGCGGATCATAAAAGGCTGTCAGTGTAGCGCGGGCAGGGAAACGTTTGCCCGCGACTTCTATTTCATACCGTCCGGACTGAATGTATTCAGCACTGACGCCCTCAGCATGATCAGGACGATGCACATACCCGAGCCCAACAGCCGCACCCACCGTGTGCCCGAACATGGCCGACGTAATACAACCCACAATTTTATCATTCCGCCAGATCGGCTCGTTGTGGTACAGCAAGGCCTCGCCGTCTTCGAGCGCGAACTGAACCAAGCGTTTCTTTACGCCGTGCAGCTTTTGTTCTCGCAACACCGCCTGACCCAAGAATGCGCCTTTGTCAAAACGCACGGCAAAACCCAGACCGGCTTCTAGCGGTGTATCCTCGTCAGTCAGGTCATGCCCCCAATGCCGATAGCCTTTTTCAATCCGCAACGAGTTCAGGGCATGATAGCCACAGTGTTGTAATGCGAACGCTTTGCCTGCGTGGGCGATGGCGTCATATATGGATGGGGCAAATTCACTGGGGATATGCAGCTCCCAGCCGAGTTCGCCCACATAGGTGATACGGACAGCCCGGAGCATGGCATCCGCGAAGTCGATGTCTTGCGAGGTGGCAAAGGGAAAGGCTTCGTTCGACAGATCGGCGTCAGTGAGACCGCCTAATAGGGTACGGGAATTCGGACCCATGACACCCAGGACAGCGTAGGCTGAGGTGACGTCAGTCAGAAAAGCATGTTCGTCTTTTCCATGATGGCCAAGATGCGACTGTATATAGGAGAAGGTCTTTGTTTGTGTTGCAGCCGCATCAACAATATAAAAAGCGTCCTTTGCTGTCCGCGTGACAGTCACATCGGCCTCGATCCCACCCCGCTCATTAAGGATTTGGGTGTAGACGACCTTGCCTATGCAGACATCAATCTGATTGCCACAGATACGGTTTAACACCCTGACCGCATCCCGGCCCTGGAGCAAAAACTTACTAAAAGAGGTTTGGTCAAACAGCCCGACGTTTTCACGCACCGCATGGTGCTCCGCGGCTGAATAGTCAAACCAGTTTTGTCTTGCGTAGGAATATTGATACTGCGGCTCGACCCCCTTGGGCGCAAACCAGTTCGCGCGCTCCCAACCGGCGACTTCACCGAAGCAGGCACCTTGTGCGACCAGACGATCATGCAACGGAGACGTGCGCACGCTGCGGCTCGTTTCATACTGCCGAAACGGCCAGTGCATGTCGTACAGCAGGCCGAGTGTTTCCGAGACACGCTTTTCCAAATAGCGCCGATTGTTTTGAAACGGTATATTGCGCCGAATATCAACGTCCCACAGATCCATAGGCGGATGTCCCTGCGTGATCCATTCGGCTAAAACCTTGCCCGCCCCGCCTGACGACTGAATACCGATCGAGTTAAAACCTGCAGCTATATAATAATTTTTCAGCTCAGGTGCTTCTCCCAGATGGTAGCGATCGTCCGGGGTGAAGCTCTCGGGGCCGTTGAGGAAAAGCTTGATGCCGGCCGTTTCTAGGGCCGGCATACGAAACATGGCTTTTGTAAAGACGTCGTCAAGATGCTCCCAGTCCTCACCAAAAGTGCTAAAGGCAAAATCCTCAGGTATGCTCGCGCCCCCCCTGCCCCACGGTTTGGCCAGTGCTTCAAAAAAGCCGACCAGGATACAGCCGACCTCTTCTCTGAAATAGGTCGCGCTACCGGGATCGCGCAGCGTGGGTAATCCGGAGGCAAGTCCGTCAATTTGCTCAGTCACAATATAAAAATGTTCGGCCGCGTGCAGCGGAATGTTCACCCCAGCCTTACGACCGAGCTCACGCGCCCACATACCGGCACAGTTCACCACGAATTCGCACTCGATATCACCGGAGTCAGTTGTGACGCCGGTGACTCTGCCGTTCTGCTGACGAATTCCCGTCGCCTTCACATTCTCAAATATCTGCGCCCCCTGTAGTCTGGCGCCTTTGGCATAGGCTTGGGTGGTGTCGGTTGGATTGGTTTGGCCGTCGCCGGGCAAGTATACCGCCCCAACAAGATCCTTGGCGTTCATCAGTGGCCAAAGGCTGGACGCTTCCTGTGGGGTGATGACTTCGACCTCGAGGCCGAAACACTGGGCCATAGACGCGCCGCGTTTCAATTCTTCGAAACGTTCAGCATTGTTCGCAATAGAGAGAGAGCCTGTTCGTTTGAAGCCGGTTGCCTGCCCGGTTTCCTTTTCAAGTTGCGTGAGCAGCTCGGTGGTGTATTGGGCAAGCTTGGTGAGGTTTTGGGTCGCGCGCAATTGCCCGACTAAGCCGGCCGCATGCCAGGTGGTGCCACTGGTAAGACTTTTGCGTTCGAGCAACACCACGTCTCTCATGCCCAGTTTGCACAGATGATAGGCAACGCTACAGCCGATTATCCCGCCGCCAATAATAACGACCTGTTTATGCTGGGGAATCTGCATGTCGCGTATCCTTTAGCATAGCATAAAACTGTAGCAAAACTGTAGCATGGAAGAAGGAAACGGCAGAAGGGTTATTGTTTGGCAGGCTCGGACTATTAGATTATGACTATAGTCTCCTCATCTTCGATTCTTTCCGCCCCTGCGTTGAATACACTGTGGCAAAACTCATAACCTGTCTCTTCTGAGCATGCCCAGGGGCTCTGCGCCCTACGGGAAGAAGAGCGGGCGAGGAGGTAAATCGGATTCCCAAACAGGACAGGGCAAAACCGCGCGTGCTGGCCTATCTGGAGGAGAAGCTCCGCGATCGCATGGCGCCTGGCACAGTGATGAGAGAAAAGCGCCTACACTGTCGCAACATGTGCAAACGTGTCAGCCGACGCCGCCTGACACGCCCGCGCATACGTCTGGGGTAACGGCTCTTGCAACAAACAATCAGGAGCAAGGAACTCGAACAGCTCGCCGTAATGGCGGATCTCCGTAGGCGAGGTCCGGCGCATGATGTGCCACGGCCGGAGTTCAGACGGCGCAGCAATCCCCATCGCACCCATGATTTCGCATAGACTCGCCAGAGTTCCGCGCTGAAAATTGGCAGCGCGTACGCTTTTTAAAGACGGAACCAGCCCGGCGACTAACTGGGCATTTTGCGTAGTAATGCCCACCGGGCAGTGGTTTGAGTTACAGCGCAAGGCTTGAATGCAGCCCAGCGCCAGCATCATACCGCGTGCGGAATTGCACACATCCGCGCCTAGCGCGAGTCGTTTAACCATCCCAAAGCCAGACGTAATCCTGCCACTGGCGCATATCCGAATGCGATCGCGCACAGAATACCCGACCAAAGCGCTATGGACGAAAATCAATCCTTCCATCAGGGGCGAGCCCACATGATTGGAAAACTCCAGCGGTGCGGCTCCGGTTCCGCCTTCTCCGCCGTCAACGGTAATGAAGTCAGGCGTGATATTGGTCTGGACCATGGCTTTACAAATCGCCAGGAACTCACGGCGCTTGCCAACACATAGTTTAAAGCCGACGGGTTTTCCACCCGAGAGATCTCGCAAGTGCGCAACAAATTCCAAAAGCTCAATCGGCGTAGAAAAAGCGGAATGGCCAGGAGGAGACAAAACATCTTGACCCAGCGGCACACCACGAATTTTTGCAATCTCAGGGGTTAATTTTGCGGCGGGTAAAATGCCGCCATGTCCGGGCTTTGCACCCTGGGACAATTTGATTTCGATCATCTTGACCGATGGTCGCTGTGCG
>CAUZQN010000178.1:0-6146 GCA_963581605.1 uncultured Binatia bacterium (SeqCode) | reverse complement strand
TGTCACACTCACCCGGGAACGGTTTATCTGCATTCTCCTCCCAGATTATGAAATATTGCGCATCTCGTGCTGTTCGATACTTGCCGGAACTTCTACATCGACAAGAATGGCTGGGGCACATTTCGGACGGCCGGGACGCGACGCATCAAAGAGAGCATTGAGCCCGCGCTCATTAAAGCGGCGGCATAGACGCCATACTGCGCTTCGTGTCAGCTCAACACGTTTCGCTAACTTCTTGACACACGTCGTCCGATCACTCATTGCTAACAATACATGTGCCCGACGAGCCGTACGTGGGACACTGTCTTTGTCCCATGCTAGGCGCTGCAGTACTTCCTGTTCATTTTGTGCCAGGTTGAGCCATTTCGCTTGTCGCCCTCTCATGTAATCGCCCCTTTCCATCGGGAACGCATCAATGGCGAGGTATGATGCGTTCCCCACGGTTGTGACCGTGTCTCGACAGGTCACCTTGGTCCAGCAGCGCAGGTCTGCCGTTACTTTTTAGACATGAAGAGCAAAGGGCGTGCCATTTTTGCCTCCCCTTCCTCCTTTTCCATGCTGAAACACATAACGCTTGCTTGAGAGAGTTTCCGCTTCAACTGTGATGTCGGACTGCCTTCTCAGAGGCCATAACTATATGCTGGGGATGGCTCTAAAATCATAAGAAAAATGTAAGATTTTTATAAGATTTCTGTAAGGATAGAGAGAGATAAATAATGCAACAATATTAGGCCAGTCAGGAGAATCTCTGCCCAGGAATGTAATGAAAGGGAAAGAAATCTCGGCCTTGGATAGACGGAGAAGAGGAGAAAAAGGATCCAGCCCGCCACGTCCTCAGGACCGGAGCCCTTGCGTTCTTCGGAGAAGCCGTCGGGAATGGGAAAACAAAAAGTGAAGCAATGTTGAGGAGGGGAAACAAGTTTCAAGCAGAAGGAGGTGTCAAATAAAATTGACACTGAACTATTACTCAGCAATGTTTCTTGGCTTCTTGCACCTACTTCTTGGAAGAAAAGACGCGGTTCGAGCAGCGCGAGACAGGAGGCCCCTTCTCGAACCGTTTTCTTTTAAATTCTGTGGCTATGCCTGGTACAGCGTGAGAACACTGCCCTCTGCGTCTGCGGCAATATAGATCGTGCCGTCTATACTTGTGGCAATACCGCCGAGAAAACCCATTGGACAGCGGCTCAACCCATCTGGTTCGCCGATGGGAAGCTGGCTCGCCAAAACCTGTTGTTTATTCGTCGCCAGCGCTACAGCATGCAACTCTTTAGTGCCGTGATCGAGCACCAACAGGCTCTTGTCCTGTAGCGCAAGGCCCTTGGGTTGGGCGAGACCGTCGACAAAAAATGAAACGGAGCTGGCTGGTCTCCGTGACTGGCTGAACAGGAGAGAGACACATAACGCCCCCATTGTACAGATTCATACGAAGAAACGTTCTAGCCCTGACCCATTACTGCGCCGCTTTGGCTTCAGGCCGCAGTTTACCGTCGGCGATCCGCTCAAGCAGATCGCCGATCAAGTCTTTCATATTCTTCATCGGGTTTGGGAAGGATCTACTCGTCTTGCCCTTTTTCACCCAAGCGACAAACGCCGCTGAGACCGCGAGGTCGTGTTTGCTCAGTTGATGGATGAAACCCGCGGCACCACCATCGGCTTCAGCCGTCTGTTCTCGGGCATGTGACCAGCGCATGGCTTCGTGACAGTACAGGAGCATCCAGTCAAGGATGACAGCGACGAAGTTCGGGTTATCAACCGCCTGAACCTGAATTCTTTTGTCTGAGGACGGCAGCACCAAGGATAGAAGGCCGGGGACTTTCACTTCCATAAGGGTCGGTGTCGAGAAATAGCCGGCAAGGGCACCGGCAGTGCCGCCCATTACAGTGCCGATCAGAAAAGAGGTGCCACCAACAGCAGCATCAATGGAGCCGCCGATAGTAGCGCCGACCAGAGCCGTTGCAACAGCCAGTTGCCGAGAAGTCATACCCAGCGCTCGGATTGTTTCGTCGGCAAAGAGATCGCTTGAGCGGACCGGGTGTTCCTCCAACGTTTTCTGCCACTTGGTATGCTTATAGAGCTTACGAATTTTCTTCTCTGCCACGGCGAGTTGATGGCGAACCTTCTCTTTGTATTGCTCTTCGAGTTCGTTTCTTTTCTTCTTAATCTCATTATCAGAGAGGCCCGCGATACTCCCAGACAGCTTGCAACGCAGCGCATTCCTCAGTAGCTCGGTAATGGCCTCGGCACTTGCAGCGAGACGATTCTCCCAGTCAGCTTGCAACGCCTGTAAGCAGGAATCAACCTGCACCTTGTAGTCACCACTCACCTCTCGAACCGCCCTAAGGAACTCTACACGGTTAGGATACCAGGCGTTATGTGCATTAAATTCCCTAATAATCGAGAAGTTTGGACTCAGCTCTCTACGCCATTTCTCTCGTGTTTGACTATTCTCTTTATGAGTGTTGACTACTGCCATGCGAAATCTGCTGGCTAGACTGAGAATACGCATTTCATTCTTATCCGCCTGACGGACAGGATTAGAGTCATCGACCACATAGAGAACCACCGCACCGTCAGCAATCACCTTCATGATCTCACAGTCTCGATGATAGTCCCGCTGTCCTAGGTGTTCATCAATAAAAGCTTGAGCCGGATTGTCTTGGTTATAATTCTTCTCAAACCATGCCAATATGTACTGATGATGTTCAAACCCAGGTGTATCAACAAGCTGGATATACACTTCTCTGTCAAACGTGAGAGGGTAGTGAACATTTTTCCTTGTGGTTCCTGGGGTGCTATCGATCTCTGAAGTATCGCGCTCGGCAAGGGTCGCAAAAACAGAAGTCTTTCCTACGTTAGGATGACCGATAAAGGCGAAGACCGGGAGATCCGACATCATTCACGTCTTTCCACGTGGTTTACTCAACCAGGGCTGGGACCGCTTGGACCCCAATCCGAGGCTGGCGGAGTGTGGCGATTTGCTGTTTCCAAATCTGCATATTCTCCGGGTCAACTGCAGTCGGATAACCGTCCGTCGGGGTGCCGGTCAGAAGAATGACGAGTAAGGATAGCTCCCCAGCGGCAGAGATAAATTTTTGCATTCTGTCCAGATCCTCAGGGATAGGGGTATTCCAGTCCTGATCAATCAAGAAGAGGTAGGCGATTTTTTTGCTGCGAATGACCTCTTCCGCGTGCTGATCGTCCGCGCCACTGCGGCCAAATATGAGGCATTCCGGCACCACGCTGCCGAAACGCTGCATCAGTGCTTCGCTCAGTGACTGGTTATTCAACTCATCCTCAAGATCAACGGAGAGGAGAATAAGACTTTCTCCCTGACCTTGATCGGACGGTTTTTGGATCACCGCCTGTACGTCTTGGTATTGATCTTCGTATGGAATTGGGCTTGGCACGACTTCTTCTTGTTGCTCGTTTTGCTCTTGAGATGTCTCTATAAATACCGGCGTAATCAGCCGGCGGCAGAGCTTATCACTTTCATACTCATTGAAAATAAGTGTCCTGGAGACAGTTCTCACTTTTGTGTGTATCCACACAGCGAAAAGCACTCTTGGGAGCAATCCGTACACGACTGTGGCCATCATAAGAAACGGCCACCAGGCATGCAGCGCTTCGGCAGACAGATCGGCGATAGGTTGATGCAGGAGAATACGGCTACTCGCAATCTGCTGCGGATTGGGGAAGCCTAGCCCTTCGCCGAGAGCCCAGCTCCAAGGCAAAGCCAATGTTCGACACAGCTGATACACACGCGTCTCACTCGCAAATTCAATAGTCGTCTGCCAACCAAAGGCACGATCACTAAAGACAAGCATCACAAAGAAAGTCAGAATGGCAGCCGTATTAAAGGCAATACCGAACCACTGGACAATTGCGACCAGATGCCAGCGTATGGCTTGGGTATACAGACTGGAGCGAGCAGTCAGCGTATCTCTCCAGACCAGCATCTGCAGGCGTCTGCCTTCTGGAACCAGTCGCAGCCGAGACGCGTACGCTTTCTCAGCGAACCAAGTAAAAACAGGTTTCAGCAGTTCGGTAGCCAGACTCAATTGCTGACGCAAGTGATCAAACGACCCCAGTTTTCTCAACACCGAGACAAAGACAACGAGCAGAATCAAGACAATCTGAATAAGAATGACAAAGAGAAAATAATAGCTCACATTCGTCGGGTTATTGCCTTCATACTGGAGCAAGTTTTTTACCAGGCCAAATCCGGAAAGAAGCCCAAAGAGAATAAGGAGTGTTTTGAGGAAAGTAAGACCGCTTGTAACAGGAGCTCCCGGCAGCAGAACTTTTTCCGCACTCGCCAGTTCATTACGGCGCTGGTCCAGCCAGAAATGTAAAAGCGAGGGGTTTCCTGAACCTTCGAGTCTTAGGTCCCCATCCGCCTTTCGCGGCCAGCGCAGATAGATATTCCGGTCTCTTTCATGCAGAGTGTCCTCATCTTTCTCCTGGTCACAGAAGGTCAGGTATTCGTAGTCAGCGATGTCCTCAAGCGTCCACTGGACTGATGTGTCAGAGTTATTCTTCATAAAGGGATAGCGTTTTCTGAAGTTCACACGGGTTCGAAAGAGAGTCAACAGCCTATCTTGATACGATAGTTTCTCCTCTGTCGTATCATGCTAAAAGCCTATCCGAATAACCCTCAAGCACGCGACGCCGCTGGGCTGGACCCGGGGTCATCAGGGGTGGCAGTTGACCACTAGCCGATACTGCCAGGCGTCGACCAGTCTGAGAGGGATAAGCGCTCACGCGAACCAGGGAGGTCAGAAATGACTACAATTTGAGTTAAAGCCATACTCTTTCAATAAGATGCAGCAACAGAAATAAGACAACAAACCGCTCAATGTTCGTTGTTCATGGGCAGCCGAGGGAGGAAAACATGGACCGTGCTGCCGAGACAAAAAACCCTGTTGAAAGTCACTATAGCCTTGGCGGGATATTGGACTCCATCCTCAAGGCACTGGCTGACATGGGAAAAGATGTAAGCCAGCTAACACCCATCGATCTCGCCCCTGTGGATGAGTTCCATATTCGAGGTCGCGCAGCCACGGTAGAGTTAGCGAGTCGCGCCAGCTTAACGGCCGGGATGCGTGTGCTTGATGTCGGCTGCGGGCTAGGTGGTTCAGCGAGATATCTGGCAACGGAGTACCAGTGTCATGTGACTGGCGTTGATCTCACGCAGGAATATGTTGATACGGCGAATGCCCTCGCAAAGCTGGTTGACTTGCAGTCGGCCGTAGAATTCCGTCAAGCCAGCGCGCTGGAACTGCCGTTTGACGATCGAACATTTGACCTTGTCTGGACTGAACATGTGCAGATGAATATTGCTGACAAGCACGCCTTTTATGCCGAGATCGCACGGGTACTCAAGCCCGGGGGACGGCTGGTCTTTCACGATATTTTCCAGGGGTCAGGCGGCGAGCTACACTATCCCGTGCCGTGGGCCGAAGAACGCTCAATCAGTGCTCTCGTTCCAGTGACACATATGCGAGACATCCTTGAAGGTGCGGGCTTACGTGTAGTGGACTGGCTCGATAAGAGTGTGCATTCAGTCGAATGGTTTCAAGACACGCTTGCAAAGATGCACTCAGGACCTATGCCGCTAGGTCTGCATCTCTTAACTGGCAAAACCGCAAAAACGAAGTTCACCAACGTGCTGCGCAACCTGGAAGAAAAACGTATCGTTGTTTTTCAGGCTGTCACAGAAAGGACGAGACCCTGAAGAGGGCGCTCTAAAACTGACGGGTCACACCGCAGCCGGACGACACGCGCCAGGGGTGGGATTTTAAGAGGGATGAATACGGAAGTAGAAGGGATTCCAATAGTAAACGCGTCAAAAGCAACGAACTTATTTCTTGGCCCATGAGCGATGAGCTGTGAGCCGGCAACGACGATGAGGGCTTCGCGGTTAATGGAGATAACAACGAGTTCACTAACAACACCGCAAATGGGAACGATGACGAAGGCTTTAACATAATAGTGACCCTATTTCCTTTTTGTTTTTTGGGAACATAAATGACCATGGCCGAGAGAAAGCTTTTCCGGTGTTTGCGGGGTCCAACTAAATTATTTGTATAACAGGAGCAAGTTAACATTATGGCAACCTGGACAGAGAGCAGTGTAGGTGACCAATC
>CAUZQN010000177.1:0-6157 GCA_963581605.1 uncultured Binatia bacterium (SeqCode) | reverse complement strand
TGCAAAGGGCGCCGTGCAACGCCCACTCGATGAGGACGCCGTGCGTACGGTTGCGGCTTGGTGCCACGCGCAAGGTCTGACAACCATAGCGGTCTCGCTGCTACACAGCTATCGTAACCCTGCGCACGAGAAATACATTAGGCATATTTTTGAAAGAGAAGATCCATCCCTGCGCGTCGTACTGTCTTCCGATGTCTTACCCGAATTCCGCGAATACGAACGCACAGTGGCCACATGTCTAAACGCGAGCTTACTCTCGCTCATGGGGGATCATCTCGATCAGGTGAGACAACAGCTTGAGCAGCACGAGGTTGCTCTGCCTCTTCTTGTTATGCAGTCGAGCGGTGGACTGCGCAGCACGAAAATCATACGCCAACGCCCGCTGGCAACCGTCTTCTCTGGACCGAGCGCTGCAGTAGTTGGCATGGCTCGACTCGGAGTCCACACTGGCATGCCTGACCTGATTACGCTCGACATGGGTGGCACCTCAGCCGATATTGGGCTTATCCAGGACGGCTGTCCCCTCCTCACGACCCACGGTCTGGTCAGTGGCTATCCGATTCGGACGCCGACGATTGATATCATCTCTATTGGCGCTGGCGGGGGGTCGATTGCCACGGTCGGGGCGGACCAACGCTGGCATATTGGGCCACGTAGTGCGGGCTCCAGGCCGGGGCCGGTCTGTTATCGACGAGGCGGAACAGCGGTGACCGTAACCGATGCTAACCTCTTGCTCGGTCGGCTCCCGCCTGCCCTGCTGAACGGAGAGATATCCCTGTATGCGCAACAGGCCGAGGATGCGCTGGCCAATTTCGGACAGTCGCGAGGCAAAGGGGCCGCTGAAACAGCCGCTGATCTTATTCAATTGGTCAATCACAATATGTGTGGAGCCATTCGGCGCGCATGCACCCAACGCGGTCTAGATCCGCGCGATTCGGTCTTGATGGCCGTCGGGGGAGCCGGCCCACTCCACGCGGCCGATCTCGCCGACCTTTTGGGCATTGCTACTATCATCGTTCCCCGAGATCCGGGATTTGCCGCCGCCACGGGTTTATTTGTTGCTGATATCAGAGAAGATCTTGCTCAGGCGTGTCCCCAAAAAGAATCCGCGCTCGATCCGGCTCAACTGACACAGGTCATGACTGAACTTGAACAGGAGGCACAGATCGTCTTCGCTGAAGAAGGCATTCCTGTACCATCCCGACAGCTCATCCGTTCCGTGGACTACCATTACCTCGATATGGCGACCCAACTGACCCTGGACCTGCCTCAGGGAGCGCTCACTTCCGAGATCTTGCAGCAGGCGATTGAACAGTTCCATAACAAACACGAACAGCTGTACGGTTTTGCGTTTCGCCAGCGGCGGGAGGTGATGTTAACGACCCTGCGCATGACTGTGATAGGCATTCGGCCTAAGCCTGCTTTGCCCGCCCAGATCCCCCCTGGGACAGGCGCTATCCTGCCTAAAGCGGAGCGGGCAGTTTTCTTTTTTGCTCCGAACCATTTTGTCGATTGTCCAGTCTACGACCGGACAGTGTTAGGAGCCGGCACCAACCTGAATGGCCCAGCCATTATTGAGCAGTATGACTCCACAATCCTCATTCCGCCGCATTTTCATGCACACGTCGATATGTTTGGCAATCTCATTTTGAAGCGAGCAGTCTCAGGCTATAATACGACTGCATGATTACTGAACAGCCTCCTCGCTGGGCTTTCTTGTCCTCCCCCCGGTGGCAGCTGGGCTGGCATATTAGCCTTAATCTCGTTCTTCTTCTATCAGCGTTCGCGCTCTGGAAATGGGTCACCTGGCGCGCAGTGTATTTCATGGCTCTCGTTCCGATCGCCATCGTCCCCTTCTCTTATGCTCGGCTTCGCCTGCACGCCCAATGCATTCAAATGTTTGGTTCTCATTCAGCGCTTCTTGCTCTGTTCGCCATTTTCGGCAACTTGTGTGACGCGATCATGATCGCCCAGATCCTCACCGCGCGTTCCGGTAGCCCCCTCCCCTTTCTCCATAGCCCAGGTATCGCCTGGATCGGCACTATCTGGTTTAGCACTTACGGCCTACTCTTATTGGGGTATGCAACGATAGGAATCTTGCGGATTGGCCAACGCGGGGTGCAGTGGTTGTTGCAGCAGTATCCGCAGCGCCAACCGGATGCTCCACCTTCTCTTGAACGGCGGCAGTTTCTGCAACAGCTTGGTCTCGTAGGCGCGGGAGGACCGTTTTTCTTTTCTCTCTCCAGCGTAAAACTGACGTATGATTTTCGAGTCGAAGAGCGAGAGATCCGTCTCCCCTTTTGGCCGAAGGCACTGGACGGTCTGCGTATCGCTCATTTGTCAGACATTCATGTTGGCGGAGGCATGGATCGCCCCAAGCTCCTGGGCGTGGCTGCACTGACGAATGCCGCTAAGCCTGACATCGTTCTCCATACAGGAGATTTTCTTACTCACCGGACCGGGAACTTTGATGCACCCTTGTATGAAGCCCTGGCGCAGATTCGCGCGCCCTACGGCCAGTGGGCGTGTTTAGGCAATCACGATTTTGATCTGCCCAGACGCTTAGTACACCATTTGCGTCAGGCTGGAGTAATCACGCTGCGCAATCGCGTTATTACTCTGCCTCTAGATGGATATCCGATTGAGTTGGCCGGCATCGACTATCTCTTTCAGCGCCTTGACCAGGCAGCCTTATACCAACGCATCGTTACGTCCTGGGGGCCACGAGAGTCCACGCCTCGCCTCCCTCGCATATTGCTCAACCACGATCCACGCGCCTTCGCGGCACTGCCTGACGGCTGTGCGGATCTCGTGTTGTCCGGCCACACGCATGGCGGTCATGTCGGTATTCAGCTTGGGAAAGACCACGCACTCAGCATTGTCGGTCTACTTGGTATTCCGGATCAAGGCATTTTTCACCGAAAGGATATGCAGATGTTTGTCACCCGCTGTGTGGGTTTCTACGGCTACCCAATGCGGCTGGGTATTCCACCCGAGATTGCCATTTTGACCCTATGCTCTCCCCGAGCCATAGACATTTGAGCCGAAGAGCCTCAGAAATGAATGCGTACATTCAGATCAATCTCGTCATACGGAAGAGTTGGGGCTTGAGCTGCCCCACGACGCTTCCCTTTCAACTCGACCAAGCCCAAACGAGAGAGAAAGGCGAGATCTTGACTCACATTTTTGATGTCGCGTTCTACTTGCCCAGCCAGCTCCCGCACAGAATGCGGAGTATGCTCAGCAATAGCCCACAATAGGTCGAGTCGTTTCGGGGACAACGCTTTACGGAACGCCTCTAAGGTGGAGAAGTATAACTCCTCTTCCCGTTCGGGAAGTTTCTCCCCTGCATCAATCCGTCTTGCTATTGCTTTCGCCTCTTTCAGTGAATCGTCCGGGCGTTGCACACCAATCTTAATACGTCGAACTTTCATAGCTCACCTTCCAGAACACGTCGAACATCCAGGGCGAAATCGTCGAGTAATTTTTCAAGTCCTTGAAAGACGTATTTCATTTCTCACCCACGAATATGCCGATGATGCCCTTTCCCTGGATGAATATCGTACCCAATAATTCCCACTCCGTTTTTGGGATCGACCAAGTAACAAGAATATTTTATGCCTTCTTTGTATGTTCGACTGACTGACACTTCATATATCTGAATCTCTCTGAGTAGACCGCCAGGCAAATAGTCCTTGAGATGCAATAGCTGGCGGGCCTTTGAAATACTGATGACACAATACACCATCACCCAATTTCATTCAATAAAATCTACTACAGAAACTCTACCCATTTGCTGCAGACTCCCAACTTCCTGGGCTACTTTCCGTAGACAGGGCAAGCCGAGCCTCATACACTGACGCCCGAGGAGGGGAAGCATGACCTGGCGGCTAGCCGTTGATATTGGCGGAACGTTTACTGACATTGTTGCTCTGGAAGAAACCAGTGGCGCGCTGCACTTAGCCAAAGTCCACAGCACCCCGGATGACCCGGCAAGCGGCTTCCTGACTGGAATCGAACAGATCATGCAACAGAGCTCCATTGCCGCCTCAGATATCGGAGCGGTGTTTCATGGGACCACAGTTGCAACCAACGCAATCTTAGAGCGCAAATACTCGGAGCTGGGCCTCATCATCACCCAGGGCTATCGAGCAGCCTTGGAATGTGCCCGCCAAACTGTGCCTGGAGAATTTGGGGACATCACCTGGTGGATTAAACCCCCACGCGTTGTTCCGCTTGAACGCATACATGAGGTCAGCGCCCGGATGGATGTCCAAGGGCATACTGTCCGGCCCGTGGACAGCGCCGAGGTTGCCGCCATTGCCCAAGGATTTAAGGCAGAGGGTATCCAGGCTGTGGCGGTCTCGTTGCTGCATTCCTACCGCAACCCGGAGCATGAAGAAGAGGTCCGTTGCATTATCCGAGACGTTTATCCAGAATGCTTTATTTCCATCTCGTCGGATATTTTACGTGAATACCGTGAGTACGAACGCACCAATACGACGTGCCTAAACACGGCCCTTATGCCGCTCCTGTCCGCGTATCACAGCCGTATCGAACAACACTTACGCCAACGGAAAATCAGCGGTCCATTTTACATTATGCGCTCCAATGGCGGGCTGGCGCAGGCTCAAGAAATCTCTCGCTTGCCTATTGCTGCGGCCCTCTCCGGCCCGGCGGCTGGTGTCATTGCGGCCACCCATTTCGGGACGCAGAGCGGCGATCAGGACATTATCACTTTTGATATGGGTGGTACCTCGGCTGACATCTGCCTCGTCGAAAACGGCAAGCCTCGCATGCTGACCGAGGGGAAAGTCGATATCTATGACATCAAAACCCCAATGATCGATCTCCACACTGTTGGTGCCGGCGGAGGGTCGATTGCCTGGCTGGCTGGCGGACGTAGCCTGAAAGTTGGGCCTCATAGTGCTGGTGCGACTCCTGGACCGGCTTGTTACGGCCGTGGCGGCACCCAGCCCACGGTCACCGATGCCAATCTCGTTCTCGGTCGGATTACGCCAACCATCGCAGGTGGAACGATTTCTCTGAATCCTACTAAAGCATCTCAAGTCATTGAAGAACTGGCGGCAGGTCTCAAACTCGATGTTACAGCAGCAGCTGAGGGTATTCTGCGTATTGCCATTGAAAATATCGCGGCTGGCATTCGGACGGTCTCGGTCAAACGCGGGCGCGATCCTCGGAGCTACACCTTGGTAGCATTCGGCGGAGCAGGACCGCTTCACGCCTGCTACCTCGCCGATTGGCTGGGGATGCAACGTGTCATTATTCCACCCAATCCGGGTGTTACTTCAGCCTATGGCCTCCTGCTCACAGACGTACGGGTTGATCTTGTCCATACCGATGTCCAACGTGAAGACCGCATGGATGTGAGCCGAATTGAGAAAGAGATGCAAGACCTTGAGCGTCGTGTCACAGCACGGCTGGGAGAAGAGGGCTTACACACACAGGGTACGCAACTGCTCAATTTTGTTGATATGCGCTACGCGGGCCAGGCGTATGAAATCCGGATTCCGCTGCCGCAAGGAATCCCGGAGCCTATGCAGACGCGCATCCAGCAGGCTATCACCACATTTCACGACAGCCATAAAGATCTCTACGGCTATTCCTATGCTGGGAAAGAGCTGGTCGAACTGGTCAACGTCGGCGTGACAGGTTTAGGACTCCTTAAACGCCCGCAGGTACCCGAAGCCCAAGCAGCAGGCAAGAGTCCGGAGCAGGCACTGACGGGTCAGACGCAAGTGTATTTCTCCCACAATAAGAGTCGTGTCGACTGTCCGGTTTACGATCGTACCGCTTTGCTAACAGGCAACGAAATAGGTGGCCCGGCCATTATCCAGGAGTACGATGCAACTACGGTTGTCGAACCGGGTTGGAGTGGGAGAGTCGATCAGTGGGGAACTTTGCTGCTCAATAAAAACTGATCTTGAAAAACTAATCTTGCAGTTCTTGCAGTAGTCGTCTGAACAGGCGGAGGCAGTATGCCCGACCAAAAACAATTTTCGCAAACCTATTACGATAAAGCCAACGAAGAAGAGGCATTTAAGGACTACGCGCCGTTCCGGTACGGCAAAGTCGAGCAAGATCCTACTGTCGCAGCGCGTGTCGAAGCGCTGCGCAAAGACCTCGACCCCATCCT
>CAUZQN010000176.1:0-6180 GCA_963581605.1 uncultured Binatia bacterium (SeqCode) | reverse complement strand
TGGCAGCAGAGTAGGAGGACACGCTATAGGGAACAAGGAAAGTAAGGGCGATCTTGAAAAATAATTTTGGCGAAAAGTCGAGACTCAGAAGCAAATCGTATTGATTAATGAGCGTGAGGATCGGGCCCACGATTCCGGCGACCTTGAGGGCTCGCATGACAGTCTCGCGTCGAAACCAATGATAGAGGAACCGGCTTCCTCGACTCGGCTGTTTGTCTGTTTCCACGAGATATTTCTCCTCCCGTCTCGCCCTGTTCAGTGCAGTCTATGGGTGAACGGCAGGCACTGCAACTCAGCTCAACTCAGTTATTGGCTGGTTTGGCTTTCCGACCCATAGACGGAGGCATCAGGATGGAAAGAAGCCCACGCAAACCAATAGGCGATAACAGACGGCAGAATTTCTCCGGATTTTCCATCAACAATCCGAGCACTTTTTGCCTCCGCGTCATAGCTGACCCGGACGGCTCTCTCTCCTATATGATCCTCAAGTGGCGTCCCCCGCTTCTCGAGTGCTGTAAGAGAATAGGCCTTGTGCTTGCCGTTGAGGGAGACGCCGATGATACGCTCTTTCGGTGCGAGACGGTCATCCTGATTTGCAATAGGGAATAGAGGGGAAGGGTAGCGTGCATAGGCCTCATATGGGGAGTAGTCATAATTGCGATCATAGCCCGTTTGCGTTGAAAGCACGAAGGTCTCAGGATGCTGCGTCTGCCACTGCTTCCACGTGGTTAAGCTTGAAGGAACGGCAACCAGCCGGGTTCCCGTCATCGGTCCGGTCACCGCTTCTTCTTTGAGCTGAGACCACAGGCTCTCCGTCTGGTGGTCGTACAGTAAGACATTGCTCTCATACAGGCGGCCGGACACGCCAAACGTAAGTTCTGTGTCTTTACCTTTGTTTTTCATTGTGTGGCCAGCCACGGTGCGTCCGTACACGACGGCGCTGTCAGTCAGCGGTCAATAGGTGGCCACGACCGGGGTGTCTCCTAGCCGATCATTGACAACCTCGTGCCAGACCAAAATACGTAAGGGGTACGCTTTCGCCACCCCGTCTTTGACAACACCCAGAACCTGATCATCCTCGCGCAAGAACGTCGCCTTTTCAGCTGTCAGGAAGTGGGGCTCAAGAATGGCCGGAATACCATCTTTGGGTGGTCCGCCGCTGAGAATTTGCTCGGTCGGAATACTATGCTGTGCGAAATCAAATCCGCTCAAACACAGCACCACAAGAACGAGCCGACTGCAGCGTTGCCATTTCCGCTTACGCATAACATGCTCCTCCGGGTGAACTCGCCAGATTGTCTTTCTCTCAAGTTCAATCTGTTCAACTTGTTCAATTTGTTTTATGAATAAGAAGTTCCCAGGAACTTTCTTGTATGCTGAGATGGTTTTCCTAAAGAGAATAGGAATAGATTCCCAAAAGAGAACAAAAGGAAAAAGGAGGGTAGTATGGCTTGCGTAAAAACATTTGCAGAAAACGAGACAACCGGCCGCCTCGCCGAGGTCTACAAGGAGGTCATGGACCATCCTCTCGGCGCGGGCCGAGTTCCAAATGTGATTAATTCCATGGGACTGCGACCAGAGGCATTGCTGAGCGTGTGGCGCATGAATATGGGGATCACGTTTGGGGCCTCAACACTCGGTCGCAAACGTGAGGAGATGATTGCCACAGCCGTGTCTGCGCTGAACCACTGCCACTATTGAACGTCTTCGCACGCAGAGTTTCTGCGTATGGAAACCCAAGACCACACGCTGGTGAAGCATCTCAAGACCGACCCGGAAAACGCGCCGCTCGAAGCCCAGGATCGCGCTATGATCGACTTTGCGCTGAAACTGACCAAGCAGCCATCCAGCGTGAAACGCGAAGATACGGAGTTCTTACAACAGTACGGCTTTAGCGAAGAGAACGTAGTCGATATCGTTCTCATCACCTGTACATTTAATTTTATGGATCGCCTGGCCGACGGCTTAGGCGTAGAACTCGATCCCCAAATGCAGAAAATGGTGGATGCGAACGCGAATAAGGGCTAAACCTCCACACGTAGGGACGACCGGTCGGCCCTACAACGGAGCGCCTTTCGAGACGCCCCTCACACCTCTTTTTCATACACCCGGTACGTCTTATAGACGTGCGCGCCCATCTGTTCGAGCCCACGTCGCATGTCCCAGTTGTCTTCGAGAATCCAGGAACACTCGACCACCGGGTAGCCATTATGTGGCACGACCTCCCACAGCTTGACATAGAGCATGGCCTCAATGCCCCGACGGCGAAAGCCCGGATTGACGCCAAGCAGCGGAATACGGGCCATATTGATGCTGCGCCGGTACCATAAGAATTTCAGCAAACCAAACGGAAACAAGCGTCCATCGATGTGACGCAAGGCCTGGTTATAATCGGGAATTGCGAGCGCAAAGCCTACAGGCTCGTTTTGGTGTTCCGCAATGAGACACAGCTTCGGATCAACCACGAGGCGAAGTTGGCTCGCAAACAGATCCACCTCAGCTTCGCTCATCGGCACGAAACCCCAGTTTTTCTCCCACGTGCGATGATAAATCCCATGCAGGACTCTTATCTCTTCATCGAACCGTTTTTTACTGATGGGGCGGAGTCGAATATTCTGACGCTGCTGCAGCCGTTTGATACCGTGGACGAGCCGTTCCGGTGGGGGTTTGCCGCGCACATCGAGTATGTATGCGAACAGATCTTTGGCCTTTCCATAACCCGCCGTTTCGATCTGTAAACCATAGTACGGCAGATGATGCGGCATCATAATTTTGGGCGCATCGTGAAAACCATCAACCAGCAGCCCACATTCCTCGTTAGTCGAGAAATTCATAGGGCCACGTATGCGTTGCATTCCACGCGCGGCCACCCAACGTTCAGCAGCCGTCAAGAGCGCAGTAGCAACGTCTTGATTCTCAATGCTCTCAAAAAACCCAAAAAACCCGACTGGCTCCGCATGAAATTGTACGTGCCGATGGTTGACAATAGCAGCAATACGCCCCACAACTTCCCCGTCCAGGCGGGCCAGGAAGTATTGCACATCGGCATGTTGATGAAACGGGTGTTTTTTAGGCGAAAGGAGTTTTTTGAGATCAAAGAGAAGCGGCGGAACCCAGGCCGGATCCTGGCGGTATAAGCGCCAGGGGAGTCGAATGAAACGCTGAAGGTCCAGCCGGCCTGCGACACGATCTATGCGTACGGCATCCCGCATGCTCGACCTTGCCCGCTAGCAGAGGCAGGCCAGCCAGAACTAAACGGCGACCTTCTCCACTTGCTCAATCTGAATGTGAGGCCGAATACGGGCAAAGGTGTCTAGGACAAAATCAATCTGTTCATCCGTATGCGTTGCCATCATCGAGATCCGGACGCGACACGAATTTTCCGGCACGGCGGGAGGAATGACTGGATTAGTAAAGATGCCTGAGTCAAACAGCTCTTTCCAGATCATGCCCATCAACCACATATCCCCGACAATAATAGGAATCACCGGGGTATCACTCCCCCCCAGGTCGTAGCCCAGGCTCCTGAGTCCGTCTTGCATGCGGTGGGTGTTCCGCCATAGTGCTTCACGACGTTCGGGCTCTTCCTCAATAATCTGGAGGGCAGTCAAAACCGTAGCTACAGACGCGGGCGGCATGCTGGCACTAAAAATCAAAGAACGAGCATGATGTTTCAGATAGTGGATAACCGGCTCCGGCCCTGCCACAACCCCACCAATGGCAGCCAGCGATTTGGAGAATGAGGACATAATCAGGCTGACCTTGTCCTCCAGGTGAAAATGCTGCGCCGTGCCGCCGCCATTTTCTCCTAAGACGCCCAGGGCATGCGCGTCATCGACCATAATCTCAGCGTCGTATTGCTCGGCCAGCGCGACTAAACCAGGCAGCTCCGCAATGTCGCCTTCCATGGAGAAAATGCCATCTGTGACAATCAACTTGCCCGCCTTTGGGGGCGTTTTCTCAAGCTGTTGTTCAAGTGTAACGAGATCGCTGTGCGGATAGCGGAGTACAGTCCCATGGGCGAGCTGAGAGCCGTCCACCGCGCTGGCATGATCAAGCTTATCAAGGTAGAGATAATCGCTTTTCCCGATCAAGGTCGCCAGGATGCCTAAATTGGTCTGATAACCCGTGCTAAAGACCAGCGAGGCTTCTTTGTTCAGAAAGCGGGCCAGACGCTCTTCGAGTTGGTCGTGAAGGTCCAGCGTCCCATTCAGGAAACGGCTACCAGTACAGCCGCTGCCGTAGCGTTTGAGTGCAGCCTCCGCAGCAGCCAACACCTTTGGATGGTGGGTTAAGCCAAGGTAATTGTTTGAGCCCATCATGACCTTGGGCTCGCCGCGGACCATCACTTCTGTCCCTTGCGATGATTCTATCGGCGTAAAAAATGGGTAATACCCGGTAGCCTGAGCCTCTCGAGCGCGAGTAAAACGAGCACATTTCTCGAAAAGGTTCATCCCGTCCCCCTCTCTCCGTGACGTCCCAGATTGTCAGTTTTAGCGACATGATGTGGTCCCGGTTTCATCTCACCTCTCCAGCCCCCACGACCTTCCACACTATAACCACGCCTTGCGTTTATACCATGCTGCTGTTTCAGCAAATCCTGTCGAAAGCGGAATCTTGGCCTCAAATCCCAACTCTTGCTTGGCCAGTGCCGTTTCGCACAACCAGCCGGGAGCGAGCAGCTCCTTGACTTTTTCCCGATTGAATATAGTCGCCCGTCCTATTATTGCCGCCCCGACTTCACTGCCTACTGCGGCAATCTGCATCAAGAGCTGTGGGATACGTACCAGGCGGACTGAGCGCCCAACTGCTAGGCCAATACACGCGGCAATCTCACTCCAGGCATAGGATTGTGATTCGGCTACATGATAGATGCCACGTACGTCGGGCATTGTTGCTCCAAGGAGCAACGCCTCGACTAAATCCGAAACATGGATGAGCTGGACAACGCGGTCCGGTCCCGTTGGCGTAGGCAAAATGCCCCGAGTCGCCAAACGAAAGAGCAAGAAAAAATCACGTTCTCGTGGTCCGTACACCACTGGTGCACGCAAGGCAACAACATCGAATGCGTCAGACGCAGCAAGACAGGCTTGTTCACCAATGAGCTTGCTGCGTCCATACGCGGTAATAGGTCGTGGCGCGTCGTCTGGTCCGACGGGTTGTCCATCCAACACTGGCCCGGCTGCCGCAAGCGAACTGAGATACACCAGCCGTCGAGGACGTGGCTCAGCAGAGCGCATTGCATCAACAAGCGCTTGGGTACCGGCCGCGTTGGCACGCAAATATTCTTTCTGTGTGGACGCCTTTGTTATGGCCGCGATATGGATGACAACCTCAATCCCAGATACCGCACGGGCCAAACTGTCAGAATCTTCTAATGAGCCTGTCATAAGTTCGAGATTATGTACGGGGAGCCGAGACGTGTCACTCGTGCGACGCACGAGCACGCGCGGCCGAACGCCTTGTTCAACAAGTGCGTCGATGAAGTGCGAACCGATGAATCCAGTTCCTCCAGTCACAAGGACGCGAGAATCTGCCTTCACCACCGGCGCACGTGGTATTGTCCCCAAGATGCTCACAGAAGCCATTGAATCACGATGAAATCGCACGCTAGATAACAGATTTCCTCAATTTAACCAAGGGGCATACCCACTTCACAATTGTTTTACTAGAAATAACGACGTTATTCAAATGACTCTCTTCTTCTGCTTCCCATGGATCTCTCTTGACAAGGTGGCCTGGGGCGCTCTTAGTAGAGGCCGTCTTTGTCATGAACCAGTGTAGGCCAGAGCTGGGCAAGACTGGGCAAGATTAGGAAAAAAGAGTGCGGCCAAGAGATTCACCCCCCCCATCCCTGGAGAACCTGCTCGTAGCAACACCGGACGAGCGGCTGGCACAACGGCTGCGCAAACAATTCGCCAAGACGTTTCAGCCACATCCTGGCATATACTGGCTCGATCTCTTACTGTCATCTGTAGTGGGTTGGACGGCTTTTTATCTGAGTCTTCACTCGCCGTTCAGCTCTCCGGCCTACTTCGCAGCAACCGTCATCGCTCTGGTCGCACTACTCCGTGCGACCTTATTTATCCATGAAATTGCACATTGTAAGCGAGGCAGTCTGCCAGGTTTCGAAATCGCCTGGCATCTCCTTGTCGGCTTGCCGTTCATGCTGCCGAGTCT
>CAUZQN010000175.1:0-6213 GCA_963581605.1 uncultured Binatia bacterium (SeqCode) | reverse complement strand
GCATGTACTGCCCACGCTCCTGGTCCATGGTTTGCGCCGGCCCTATAATTTTGAAGAAGAAGGGGCCGTCGACAGTCTCTACCACCGCGGCAAACAATCGGAAGTTGGGCTTATTGTGGCGTACGTTAGGATTTCGGGGGGAGAGAGGAGCCACATAGGTCCCGGCGAGCTCCAGAATGGTCACGTTTAGCCCGGCGAGCCGCTTCTCTTCCATTTTTTTGACCTCTGCGAGTGACGTACCTTCGGGCACTTCGAACTGCTGCTCCCACCTTTTGAGGTTCGCCTCGACCGACCCGCCCTGATTCGGACCAAAGTAGTACACTACCAGAGAGGCTGCTTCCTTGTCGTCATTCTTGGCGGGGATCTCGAACTGCGCTTTCCGCATCGAGCTCGCCGGAGTCTGCTGAATCCAGTCAGCAGGGACTCGAAAGGAAAGCCTATCTGCTGTCACCTGTTTGGTATGGTCGTCAGCAGTGCCACCCCGTGCAACGAATAGGGTGCAGAGCACCATTCCCAAGACCCACCAGGAACTTACCCGTCTAGCCATAATCCTCCCTGGATAAAGATGTCACTCTTCCCACCCAACGTCCCTCATTATATCTCCCCGAGGCGAGACAGCCCGGCCAAAATCGATGGCTCGCCGGCTTCAGATCGCGCCTTCGGCCCGCGCCGCCTCGACATCCTTATCCCCGTAACCGACAAGCTCCCTCAGGATTTCCTCGGTATGCTCTCCGAGTCGAGGCGAGGTCTTCACCTTAACGGGTGAATCCGAAAGCTTGAGCGGGCAGCCGATAGTCTTGAATGTCCCGCGTTCGGGATGCTCGATCTCGACTATAATGCCCTGCGCGGCCAGCGACTCATCCTCCAGCAACTCTTTCATGTCGAGGATCGGGCCGCAGGGAATGTTGACCTCGTTGAGGAGTTTCATGGCTTCATACTTCGTACGCTGCTGCGTCCATGCTTCGACAATTTTGAAACACTCATCCAGGTGCGGCAGGCGGACGTCCGGTGTTGCGTAATCCGGATGGCCGCCGAGATCCTCACGTCCGACGAGCTTCATCAGCGACTGCCAGACTTGGGCCTGGATGATCACATAGATGTAGTCGTTGGAGCCGCCGGGCTCACATTTGAGCGCTCTACCGGGATGGCCACCCCCAGACGCGTTGCCGGAACGCGGCACCGCGTCGCCGAAGGTGTTGGTGAGATATTGGGGGTATTCTTTCAAGGGACCGTGCGCAAGCCGCTGCTGGTCGCGCAGCTTGACCCGGCACAGATTCAGCACCGCATCCTGCATGGCGACCTCGACCCGCTGACCGCGTCCGGTTTTCTCGCGCTGAAAGAGTGCGGCCAGAATAGCCGAGACGAGATGTATGCCGGTCCCGGAATCCCCGATCTGGGCGCCCGTACTGGTCGGCGGGCCATCCTCCCAGCCGGTGGTGCTCATGGCACCGCCCATGGCCTGGGCGACGGTCTCGTACGCCTTGAAGTCCACGAACGGACCCGGGCCAAACCCCTTGCCGGAGGCATAGATCATGCGAGGATTAATCTTGTGGATAACGTCCCAGCTGAACCCCTGTCTGTCCAGGGCGCCGGGCGCGAAATTTTCGACGAGTAGGTCGCACACCTCGATGAGTTTGCGAAAGATTTCCTGACCCTTGGTGGTCTTGGTGTTAATGGTGATACTGCGCTTATTACAGTTGAGCATGGTGAAATACAGACTGTCGACGTCAGGCAGGTCGCGCAGCTGCTGGCGGGTGATATCACCCCGGCCCGGCAATTCGACCTTGATGACGTCGGCACCGAGCCAGGCTAGAATCTGGGTGCAGGACGGCCCCATTTGGACGTGGGTCATGTCTAGGATACGGATGCCGCTCAAAGCTCTCTGCATGGTTTTCCTCCTGGCCACACAAGGGGCTCCCTACGAGGGGTCCATTGCGCGGTTATTTGTATATCGTCTGATCCCTGATGCAAGAAGGGGGGACAGCTGTTCGGCTCGCAAATCCCCGATCGGATAGCCGTCGACTCATACCAGTATGACGAAATGGCGCAGGTCGCAGAATGCGCCGCCACACTCAAAAGCGGCCGGGCACTTGGAGCAGGCGTGATTAAGGAGCGCGCGTGCGTACGGGAAAGTAAACTCGGTCGGAGGACGAATCTTGCGCTACTCAATAGGCTCCAGAGGCCAAGCGTTGACTCACGTTCTCATCCGGCAGCTGACCCTTTTCCTCCAACCAGCGGTGACCGCACTTCAGGTAGTTATCCAAGAAATGGTCCGTCGCTTGGCCCTTCAGGCTGCGTATCCGCTCCCAAATCCGATAGACCCATGACCGCTCCGACGTCTCTCTCCTCTTGTCGTCGAAGAAGACGTTCGGAGCAAAGGTACCGATATGCTTGTAGAAGCCGGGATGAGCGTCCGACTGAAACAAGGCCAAGAGACTGGCAACCACTGAGGCAAGAAGCGCCGGCAGCTTGGTCACAATGTCTGAGGCGTTCACGCATCGGTCGACTCTTGCTCGGATGAGTTTGTTGAAGAGCCGGGCGGCTTCCCTATCGAACCCTCTTGGACAACCTGCCAGCACCACCCTGCCTACCTGGGCGGCTTCGATGACACCTTCCCCCAACGCTGTACCAATGAAGTTAACAATAGCGGCGGCACCCAGGCTATGGCCCGCGCCAAAAATCTTGGCGTCAGGGTATAGCCGCATAACCTTCTCAAGGTGTTCGTATATGAGCTTCTTCACGCCACGAACGTAGTCTTGGAAGCCCTCATGCGCCTGTCCACCAAGCGCGAAATCGTCAAAGGATACGCTGAGATCGGTCAAGATGTCCTTGCCCGGCGTCGTACCGCGGAACGCAATCACAATGCCCTTTTCATCCGGCGTTACCGCGATGAATGCCTGCGTGTCCGTTTTCTTGGAATCGAAGGCGCGAACCTCTTTGAATCCAATCCCTGGCTGTTCAAGGGCTTTTGGGACTTTTCCAGTCGGGTCCACATAGGCGATTTTGGCCATCTCAAAGCCAAAGACAACGTTCAATGGATCGGTACGGTGTAGCGCATCTGGATTCCGCACTAAGAACATGTGGTTGATTTCTTTGACATCGGTTGCCGGAATCTCCGCCCCCGCCTTGTTCAGCTGCTCTAGGTGCTCCAGCTGTCGTTTGGATGACGTGGACTGTCTCGGCTTGCGGCTGTGCTGTCGATCTTCTTGCGAGCGGGCACCGCTGTTACCGGTCACGACATTGACTCTTGCGGCAAATCGACTCCCGTCTGCCTTCCAAGCCGAATATTCCCCGTTCTCATCGGTCAACACACTGATGGGTATGGGTCTCTCTTTACCATTGAGGTAGATTTCACTGCCCTCAATACGGTTGACCTCGAAAGCTCCCTTGCCATGAATCCGTAGAGTCTGTCCGATGAGCTGATCATGGCCTGTGGTGGCAGTTACGCCCAGCCTTTGTGCCCATTGATTGATCGGCTCCTTTTCAATGTGCTGCCTCACTGCGTTGGCATCCATATCATCGCCTCCTGGTAGATTACTATCGACCTTCGATTCGGCTCACGAGTATTGATCATTATCGTGTGCATATAGAAATGGTCTATAGGCTCAGTCGCGGGAGATTTTGACCGCCGAGGATTTCATTATCGGCCCGAGTCCGCCTTGTGTCCGTGTCTCATTTATGGCGTAGAACCAGCTTGGCTCCAACCGTAAGGTGGTCGATCCCGGCTTCCTTACAAAAGCCTTGACACCATCATGGCTAGGCCATAACTTCGTTGCCGAACCCTATCTATTGCGGAAAAGGTGTCAGCACGACGGACGTAGCACAGTCAATTCTGTACCCGATCCCACTCTTCTCTCGGAGAATGCCCTCCCATGTGTGCCGCACGGGGCTGTTATCTCAGAGTGAATGTGAGCGGCTGGTGGCGATTGCGGCACATAAAGGGTATCGGCATTTCGACCACTCCCGTTATGGCGAAACGGGCGCGGTACAGGTTGAGACCTGTGAAGTGACGCCGGCGGAAGCGGAATTTGTCTACGCAAAGATGGCGACAACCGCTGCCGAGTTGAATCAGGAATATTGGCAGTTGTCACTGACGGGTATTGCCGAAACCTTTCGAGTCCTGAGATACGTAGATGGATACTGGACACGGCCGCACGTGGATCGCGACTACCGCCTACCGGACTCAAGTAAGTTGAGCTGTATCATGCAACTGGTTCCGTCAGACGATTTTTCGGGTGGTGTGTTAACCGTGGCCGAAATAGATACGATTACCATGCAGCAAGGGGATGCGGTCTTCTTTCCCGCCCACGAAATCCATACGGTTTCCCCCCTCACGGGTGGTACCCGGATTGTATTGGCCGGTTGGGTGCACGGTCCTGCCTTGCACTGAGTACGCGTCTCTCACCCGCTTGGCTCGGTAGCCGTGCGTATGCAACCACACATCCTGTTTCTCAACCGGACTGCTCATACGCTCGGTGGCGCCGCCACTTGGCTTGACTACATCGAGCCGGGACTGCGCAATGGCGGCTGGCGGGTCAGCATCGGATTACTGCAGGGGAGGCAATTTCACCGTCCGGAACGCTACCTGGAGCAGCATCCGCACCAGGAATGGGTGCGGATTTCCTGCACGACGGGCACCCCTGAGGGCCGGCGCGACGCACTGCGCCGGGCGATCCAATCGATCCAGCCCGACCTCGTGATTACTCTGAATGTCACGGATGCAGTGGTGGTGGTGGGCGAGTGTCGGTCAGCGGGTCTATCCATGCCGAGGATTGCCATGTCCGCCCAGATGATTGATGAGGGATTGTTGAAAGACATTGCGGATTGGGCTCACGTTCTCGACGCAGTGATCTGCACCAATGAGCTCACCAGACAGCTTGTCATCACCTTGGGAGGGATGGCGCCCGAGCGCGTCTGTTATGGACCTTACGGCGTTTCTGCCCGTCAGGTTGCACCACCCAGACATCGCGCCGACCGCCTAAGCATCTTTTACGTTGGGCGGATCGACTGGCCGGACAAACGCGTGCATGACATTCCCCTGATTCTCGATGCACTGGACGCGCGATCCGTACCCTTCGAACTCACGGTCATAGGATTGGGGCCGGACGAGGCCGAATTCCGGCGGCGTATACAGCCCTGGATACACAATGGCTCGGCACGGTTGCTGGGCCGGTTGGCACCGGAAGACACTTGGACGCATATGCACCCGGGCCGTGATGTGCTGCTGCTGACCTCGTGGACGGATACCGGCCCTTTTGTCGTGTATGAAGCCATGGCCAGGAATGTGGCGGTTGTGTCGTCAAGATACTACGGGTCGGGGCTGGAACGGGCGCTGCGTCACGAAGAAACCGGTATGCTGTTTCCCATCGGCGATGCATCAGCCGCGGCTGATTGTTTGATGCGGCTCTGGGCGAGTCCTGAGCTATACCAACGGCTCGTCAGTCATGCCTCGCATATGGTTCGCGACCGGTATGCTATTGACCACTCATGCGCAGTATGGAATCGCATCTTTCAGTCGATATTGCACCTGCCTCAGCCCGTGGGGTCACCGGGCAATCGGCAAGATCATTCGTTACCCGAGGGCTTTGAGTTTTCGGATCAACGGCCACTTCACGTCGACTCACCCCCAGGCGACGGAGATGGCTCTGATGAAAATGACGAATGGCCGCTAACCTTGGCTCGCGTTTCTCCTGGCAATCCGTCATTCTGGGACTATGTAGCAAAACTTGACGCACGTTAAGCGATGTTAAACGATGATGAGGGACGAGTGTTGGCGCGGCGGCAAAGCGAAAGCCTGTACGTCGAAGCGGCCAAAGGTACCGATCGGGTGTCTTAAAAAACGGATTCAGCCCCGCCGACACTCTCACCGGCGGCCAGAAAACTGGCGTAGTAAAAGCCCTCTCCGGTGGCGCTGAAGCGCATCTGGCGCGATCCGTCCGGCGCGGTGAGAGCCTCGACTGCCATACGCAGCGGCAGAGATGGATTGACCGCATCATGGTAGTGGGCATCGCCGCTGAGGCGGGCCCCGGCGGCGTCGATCGAGCCGTGATCGCCGGACTCGAACTCCAGGGTCCATGGTCCGGCCTCAAAGCCGCTGACCCGCTCCGCAGTCAGAGCAAGCCGTGTAGGCTTACCCTGAGCCATCTGCACCGTACCGCTCAAACGAAATGCTGAGACGCCCCAAAACGATTCCACCACACACACGCCGTCAAT
>CAUZQN010000174.1:0-6216 GCA_963581605.1 uncultured Binatia bacterium (SeqCode) | reverse complement strand
AGGACAAATCGAACTTGGCTCGGGAAGTTATCCAGTGTATGCGGACTTTATAAACGCCGGCGGCCTGCAAGACGGGGCAGTTATCGAGCTGGCCGGAGTGGAGATCGGGCGGGTCGAATCCGTGATCCTGGCCGATTATAAAGCGCGCGTCACCCTCAAAATTCGTGGCGATATCCCGCTGCAAGAAGATGCGCAGGCCGCGATCAAGACGAAGGGACTGATAGGCGAACGGTATGTGGCAATTATGCCAGGCCACTCTTCGATCATCCTTGCCCCGGGAGGGACTATTGACAAGACCGAGGAGTCAGTCGACATTCAGCAGTTACTAGGAGAATTTATCTTCGGTGATGTTGGAGCTACAACATCACCAGAGAATACGTCATCGGATAGTGCTGATCCTTCCGATCCTTGGACGCTGGACCTGGATTAGCCTGACGACCGAGCGACGAAGGGTAGAATAATACAGGATATGTGATGGATGTGATGTTCCAAGATGGGATATACTGGACACAGGGAGCATCCTGAAGAGAGAGGTGTTTGCACCGCGGATGTTGAGCGAATATTCAACGTGGAGGAAACGAGTCCCCGGTTCGTAACAGAAGCGGACGCACTCACGCTGAGGAGGCGGAATATGCTGAGAAAACTGGTGCTGGCGGTGAGCCTAGGGGGAACACTTCAGCTGGGATTCATCCTTGCTGTAGCTGACGCCCAGATGGGGGATCCCGCGCTGGACGCGGCTGCTCCAGTACCGATCTCTGACCCATTTGAAGCATTTAATCAGACTGTGTTCAGCTTCAACCTAAAGCTGGACGAATATATTCTCCGTCCGGTCGCAACCGGATATGCCAGCGTGCTGCCACATGGGGCGCGCCAGGGGGTTGGGCGCTTTTTCCATAATATCAATATTGCCCCACGCCTCGGCAATAAACTCCTCCAAATGAAGCTCGTTGGCGCGGGGAAAGAGTTGAGTCGTTTCCTCATTAACACGACGATTGGCGGTCTGGGATTTTTCGATGTCGCCGACAGCTGGCTCGGACTCGAAGCGAGTCATGCCGACTTCGGACAAACTTTGGCTCAGTACGGCATGTCGTCAGGCCCGTACCTCGTTCTGCCCTTTTTCGGTCCTTCAACGGTCCGCGATGCTGTGGGCTTTGGCGTCGATGGCGCCATGCAACCCATGAACTACTTCCTGCCGACCTTTCCAGAGCTCGTTGCCGCACGTGGGGGTTGGGTCGTGGGCAGCACCATCAATGCCCGGTCGCTCAATCTGGAATTGTTCGAAAGCGTCGATCGAATTTCGCTTGATCTCTACAGCGCGGTCCAAGACGGCTACCTGCAGAGACGCGAACAGGTCATCCAAGAAGCACTACAGAAATAGGACGGGAGTAGGATCACTTCATGAAGCGGCAGCCTCTTTTCCTAACAACGCTGGGCGCGTTTTTCTTGACTTTAGTGTTCGTGCTGGTACGCACAGGCCAGACGGCTGATTCACCTCTGGAGATAGTCCGTTCAACCGTGGAGCAAGTGATCCAGGTCTTCAAAGATCCGGCGAATCAGGGTCCAGGCATGCGTGCCCAGCGCCTGGAGCAAGTGAGCGCAGTTATCCGCCCTATGTTCGATAGGCGCGAGGTCGCAAGGCGCACTCTGGGGGTGTATTGGCGGGATCGAACTGAGGAGCAGCAAGAAGAATTCATTTATCTCTTTACGACCTTGGTCGAAAAATCGTATGGCGAATCGTTTGACAAGTTATACCAAAAATATCAGGATCAGGTCGAATTCTTTTATGATCAAGAGACGATTGACGGCAATTTCGCTGAAGTGACTACGCGTATCCATAACCCCGTGCTGAACAAGTATTTCTCGATCAACTATCGCTTTCTCAAAGTCGACACGCGCTGGCTTATTTATGACGTTGTCATAGAGAACGTCAGCTTGATTCGCAACTTTCGGACGCAGTTTTATCGCATTATCGGTAAGACTTCTTACGAAGAGCTGGTTCAGAAGCTACAGGCAAAACTGAGGCAGCTCTCAGCAGCGCCCTCCCCTTCCTAGCTCGAGTTCGGGTGTGTCTTGCTGGTGTAGCAGGATCAGTGATCAGTAGGGAGAGAAGGTACGCTGCCGGATCGGTACCGTACCTTCATGCACGCTCCTGGCTGTACACACACATTGTGACGGCTGAGCCGCTGCTATCAGATATTGCAGATGTCGCACTATTTTACGCTTTCAGCTGTAGACTTTGATGCCGTGCTATTTGATCTCGACGGCGTTGTGACGCAGACAGAGAAATTACATGCGGTTGCCTGGAAAACGCTCTTTGACGATTTCCTGGCACGGCGGACACAGCACAACAAAACCCTCTTCACCCCGTTCGATGCTGAGGCAGACTATCTGCAGCATGTGGATGGAAAGCAGCGCTACGATGGAGTGGCCAGTTTTCTGGCTGCACGCGGCATTACTCTTCCCTACGGTGATCCAGAGGATAATGTTGAGGAAGAGACGATTTGCGGACTAGGGAATAAAAAGAATGCCGCCTTTCTTGCATGCCTGGCGGATACCGGCATTCAAGTCTTTGACTCGACTATCGTGCTGATCAAAGCCCTGCGGCAACACGGTATAAAAATCGCCATTGTCTCGTCGAGCAAAAATTGTCGCATCGTCTTAGAACAGGCTGAGCTTGCCCACCTATTTGATACCCGGGTTGATGGTGTGGAGAGTGCGAGGCTCAAGCTCCCGGGCAAGCCCGCTCCAGACACCTATCTCGAAGCCGCCAGACGACTCGGCGTCAACCCGGAGCGCGCCGCCATTGTCGAGGATGCCAATTCCGGAGTTGAGGCCGGCCAGAGGGGCGGCTTTAGCCTCGTGCTCGGCGTCGCCCGACAGGGCAATCATGCAGCCCTCGAACAGCATGGCGCAGACGTCGTCGTCACCGACCTTGAGGAGATTGGCGTTGGTACTCGCCCCGAGATCCCGCGCATCCGGAATATACTGAACCTGCCCTCAGCACTCAACCACAACACCACAATCATCCAGCGGCTCAAGGCGCAACGGCCGGTCATCTTTTTGGACTACGATGGCACCCTCACGCCAATAGTGAGTCGGCCAGATCTAGCGACATTGTCCGCTGAGATGCGGGAGACAGTCGCGGCGCTGGCCGCACGCTGCCCGGTCGCCATCGTCAGCGGCCGAGATCGAGCGGATGTCCGTAACCTCGTTCAGCTTGACACCGTATTGTATGCCGGGAGTCATGGGTTTGACATCTCGGGTCCTGAGGGACTCCAGATGCAGCACCAGCAGGGAGCAGACTTTCTGCCTATACTCGATCAGGCGGAAGCCTTGCTCCAGCAAAAACTCAAGACAATCCCGGCTGCTTTTATTGAGCGTAAAAAATTCTCGATTGCCGTCCATTTTCGCAGTGTTGCGCCTCGGCATGCAGAACAGATCGAGTCTGTTGTGGATGCGGTCCTTGCATCCCAGCCTCAACTCCGCAAAGGCTGGGGGAAAAAGGTATTCGAGTTACAGCCCCGGATCGACTGGGATAAAGGCAAAGCCGTACGCTGGCTGCTTGACGCGCTCGGGCTCAATACTTCGGATGTCCTGCCCCTCTATATTGGGGATGATGTCACCGATGAAGACGCCTTTCGTACGCTGGCTGAGCGCGGCATTACGATTGTCGTTTCCGAGACTCCCCGACGTTCAGCCGCGCGCTATGTCATGCAGAATACCGCTCAAGTGCAAACTTTTCTCCAAGGGCTTGCCACTGCTCTCTCCGCTTAGACCATCATGACGGACAGGCCCGGCACGACTGATTGGGTTGTACATTTTAGCGGCTTCGATCCGGAACAGGAACGCCTGCGTGAAACACTGTGTACTCTCGGCAATGGGTATTTCGCCACCCGCGGGGCGGCAGAAGAGGCACAGGCAGACGCAACCCACTATCCCGGCACATATCTCGCCGGAGGCTATAATCGTCTAAAAACCGAGATCGACGGGCGCAGCATCGAAAGCGAAGACTTCGTCAACATGCCCAACTGGCTGTGCCTCTCCTTTCGACCACAAGACGGCGAGTGGTTCAGTCCAGCCAGCTATGAACTGCTGAGTTATGAGCGTCAACTGAACCTCCAGCACGCCGTCCTTACGCGTACTTTTCGCGTGCGCGACCACCAAGGACGGGAAACAACGATGAGCAGTCGCCGCCTGGTCAGCATGGCAGATCGCCACCTGGCCGGTATCGAAATGACGTTAACCGCACAGAACTGGTCTGGACCGATACAAATTCGCACGGCGCTGGATGGGCGTACCGTCAATGCCGGGGTCAAACGCTACCAACAACTGAACAGCCAGCACCTCACACCGCAGGAAACCGCCGCCGTGGGTGAAGACGGAATCGCGCTTCTCGTCAAGACAAACCAGTCCCAGCTGTGCGTTGCCCAAGCCGCACGCACCCAAGTCTTCCAGAATAAGAAACCCGTTCCCCTCGGCCGGCAGACACGAGAGGAGCCCGGCTATATCGCCCAAGAGCTTACGTTCGAAGTCAAATCTGGGCAAGCAGTCACGATCGAAAAAGTCGTGACGCTGTATACCTCACGAGACCAAGCGACTGCAGAATGCAGCGCTGCAGCCAAACACGCCCTAGGGCGGACGAGCCGTTTCTCTGCGCTCCGAGATCGTCACACCCGAGCCTGGCTGGAACTCTGGAAGACCTATGACATCGTTGTAGAGGGCAGACCAAGAATCCAGCTTTTACTTCGGCTGCATGCATTCCACCTGCTGCAAACGGTCTCTTCCCATACGCTGGATCTCGATGTCAGCATTCCCGCCCGCGGCCTGCACGGCGAGGCCTACCGGGGACACATCTTTTGGGATGAACTGTTCATCTTCCCTTTTTTCACCCCGCGTACGCCTGCACTGACTCGTAGTCTGTTGCTGTACCGCTACCGACGCCTGCCGCAAGCTCGACGGGCCGCCCACCAGGCGGGGTTTCAAGGCGCCATGTATCCATGGCAAAGCGGCAGCGATGGGCGTGAAGAAAGCCAGGTGGTCCATCTGAACCCGAGTTCCGGACGCTGGATTCCTGACCACAGCTCGTTGCAGCGACATGTCAGCATCGCCATTGCGTACAACATCTGGCAATACTACCAAGCCACCGGTGACCAAGAGTTTTTGACCAACTACGGTGCGGAAATGCTCCTGGAGATTGCACGCTTTTGTGCCAGTCTGACAACCTATAATCAAGACCTTGGACGATACGAAATCCTCGGCGTGATGGGCCCGGACGAATATCATGAACAATACCCGGATACGGCCCAGCCAGGACTCAATAATAACGCCTACACGAATATCATGACGGTCTGGACTCTCCAGCGCGCACTCGACGTTCTGGATCTCTTGCCTCCAGACGAGGCGAAGGCCCTCCAGGCTCAACTCGACATTACTCAGGATGACTGTACGCGCTGGAAGGACATCACGCGCAAGATGCGCGTCGTTTTCCAGGCTAATGGCATCATCAGTCAGTTTGAAGGCTTTGAAACGCTACGCGAGTTCGATTGGGACGGGTATCAACACAAATACCGGAATATTTACCGGCTCGACCGTATTCTTGAAGCCGAGGGAGATAGTGTCGATCACTACCAGGCTGCCAAACAGGCCGATACCTTAATGCTATTCTATCTTCTTCCCGTGAACGAAGTTGCGCAGCTCTTCCAACAGCTCGGTTATCCCCTGGATCAGGACACGGTTCAGAACAATATCAATTACTACTATCGCCGCACTTCGCACGGCTCAACCTTAAGCCGGGTGGTGCATGCCTGGATTCTGGCACGGCGTAATCCTCAGCTCTCCTGGCAGCTTTTTGTCGAAGCGTTAGAAAGTGACGTGAGTGATATTCAAGCAGGGACGACGGCAGAAGGCATCCACACCGGAGTCATGGCCGGAACGCTCGACCTCATCCAACGCTGCTATATGGGTATGGAAATGCGAGATGAGGTGGTCTGGTTTGATCCGTGTTTACCAAAAGCGCTCTCGCAGGGCGTATCTTTCCGCTTTCAATATCGCCGCTGCTGGTTCTCCATTCGCGCAACCCGGCAGACCATCCACGTGACGTTTGATTCTGGTCGGCAACCCACAGCAAAAATCGGTATCTGTGGTCGGATCCACGAAGTCCAGCAGGGTGAAGCGCGCGAGTTTTCGCTGTAAGCTGTGGCTCTTCGCGCAATCCCC
>CAUZQN010000173.1:0-6244 GCA_963581605.1 uncultured Binatia bacterium (SeqCode) | reverse complement strand
CCCTGTAAGATCGCCTTCGTCCTGATCGACGGGACTGTAACTGCTGCCTAAATTTGGGCAATATGATCATCAGGGCGTGAGGACCATCCTCATACAGCACGATACCGCACGAAAAGACCGGAGGAGTCATGGCGTTCAAACTAGAAGAAACCACCATCTCCAAAATTCACGCAGCCTTACGCGCTGGCGAAATAACCTGCGCCGAACTCGTGGCCGGGTATCTTGCCCGGATTGAGGCTTATGATCGTAGCGGCCCGACGATTAATTCGATCGTGACCGTGAATCCGCGCGCTCAGGACGAAGCCGCCCGGCTTGATGCTCAGTTCGCGACGTCCGGCCAGCTGTCAGGGCCCTTACACGGCGTGCCCATTGTGGTGAAGGATCAGGCTGAAACGGCCGGGATTATGACCTGCTTTGGCTCGATCGCCTTAGACGGCTATATTCCTGAAAAAGACGCGACGGCTGTTGCCAGGCTCCATGCGGCAGGCGCGATTATTTTGGCTAAGACCGCATTGCCGGACTTTGCAACATCCTGGTTCGGATACTCGTCCAAGTCCGGCACGACAAAGAATCCATATGACCTTGCGCATGACCCGGGCGGCTCAAGCAGCGGAACAGGTGCCGCGGTTGCTGCCAATTTGGGTGCTATCGGGCTGGGTGAGGACACCGGCGGCTCGATCCGTTTGCCGTCTTCGTTCGATAACCTGGTTGGCCTCAAGGTCACGCCGGGCCTCATCAGCCGGGCGGGTATGTCGCCGCTCGTGGTGTTCCAGGACTCTGCCGGACCCATGTGCCGTACGGTTACAGATGCCGCCAAAATGCTTGAGGTGTTAGCCGGGTTCGACCCAGCGGACCCGTACACAGCGACCGCGATTATCGCCGGCGAGGTGAAATATTCGGAACGGCTCGACCAGGCGGCACTCTCGAGCGTGCGGATCGGCGTGGTGCGAGAAGTCTTTGGAGACGCGTCCGATCCCCAAGCCGCCGAGGTCAATACAGTGATCGAAGCCGCCCTGGAGGCCATGACAGCGGCGGGCGCAACCCTGGTCGATATAACGATCCCCGACCTGCAGCACTATATAGAACTGTCTTCGATGTACGTCATCCATTCACGCCACGATATTGATAGCTTTTTAGCAGCTCGACCCCAGCTACCAATGCGGACGCTGAAAGACATCGTCGACGCCAAAAAATACCATCCCAAGTGTGAACTCATTGACGCGTTGGTCGAAGGGCCGGAAGATCCGTACTCCGATCCCGAGTACTATCAGCGCTATACCGCGCGAGAACAGTTCCAGCGGGTAGTGATCAATGAAATAGCAAAGGCGGGGGCAAGCGCGCTCGTATTTCCAACCACACAAGTGCCCTCACCATCCAGAGCAGAACTCGATGGTGGCAAATGGCCCATGTTGGATTTTCCAACCAATACGTTTATCGCGGCCCAAACCTGGATGCCGGCGATGAGCGTGCCTGCCGGATTTACGCCCGGAGGCCTCCCTGTGGGCCTAGAGATCGTCGGCTTACCGTATCGCGAAGCAGATCTGCTTTCGTTAGCCTACGCGTTTGAACAGGTAACCATGCATCGTAGACCGTCTGTGCACGTTCCGGAGTTGCCTGAGTAGGTGTGTCAGGCTCATCCAGACGGGGAGCAGCATGAAGAAAAGGGGTCGCATCTTTACTTGTGAGTAAAGATGCTTTCACCTCTCCTCAGCTTGCCCGTGTTCTGCGAGTAAGCGTTCTGTCTCGCGGTCCAGCAGGTTGGTCACCCAGCTGTTAATGCTTTCGTCGTGGGCGGCTGCAACGACAGCCAGCCGACGGCGTAAATCGTCGTCGAGACGGAGGGTCAGTTTGCCCAGCCAGGTCTTCTCGGGTTTGGTGCCCTCTTCCACACACCAGGTAAGATATTCGTCAACCGAGGTCTTCAACTCTTGGCGCAGCTCGTCCGGCGTCCGGCCATAGAAATCAATGACATCCTGAATCCCAATCACCCGTCCATGAAAAGCATCGGCCGATGGATCAAAGGTGACGCGGGCATAGTAGTCCTTATACTTGAACAGATTCGTGAGCATTAACATCCCTCCGTTTGCGGTGTGACTCCAGCATTTTTCAGGAAGTCTCTGGCGGACTCGACACTCCCTTTCTTCATGGTGGGCTGCGGATGTGGCTTATGCAGAACTGTTTTCCGACCGTGCAGTGCGATCCGCTGACGCGAGCCCGCCGTCTTGCCTGACTTTGGTAAGGCTGCTCCAAGGGCTTTACACAGGGCTAGGAAATCTGTCCATTTGATATCAGCCCGTGTCGGCTCTTCAAAGATCGTGCGTAGCGTTCGACCATGCTTGGTACTCAAGGGCATATTTGATGGTGGTAAATAATGCCACCATTGTCAAGATGTAGAAGGGGAAACTAGGGGACGTTCTTGAATTAGCGGAATAGCTGCAAGACAAAGGGCAGCCCAGGGGAAAATAAAAAATGGGGACAGGCAAATAATACGACCCATTCACGTCACGACATTGATAGCTTTTTAGCAGCCCGACCCCAGCTACCAATGCGGACGCTGAAAGACATCGTCGACGCCAAAAAATACCATCCCAAGTGTGATCTCATTGACGCATTGGTCGAAGGCCCAGAAGATCCATATTCTGACCCTGAATACTATCAGCGCTATACCGCGCGAGAACAATTCCAGCGGGTAGTGATCAATGAAATGGCAAAGGTAGGGGCAAGCGCGCTCGTATTTCCAACCACACAAGTACCCTCACCATCCAGAGCCGAACTCGATGGCGGCAAATGGCCCATGTTAGATTTCCCGACCAATACGCTCATCGCAGCCCAGACCTGGATGCCGGCGATGAGCGTGCCCGCTGGATTTACGCCTGGCGGCCTCCCCGTGGGCCTGGAGATCGTCGGCTTACCGTATCGCGAAGCAGATCTGCTTTCGTTAGCCTACGCGTTTGAACAGGCAACTATGCATCGTAGACCGTCTGTGCATGTTCTTGAGTTGGCTGGGTAGGTGGCTAGAGGCTACATACCAAAAACAATTATTACGACTTGCTTGATAGGGTCACGATAGCGTGGTTCAAGCATGCCTAGCCTGTGTTCAATCCGTGACACGTCAACGGCTCTGAGCTGCTTCAAGTTAATATGCCGATCTTTATCCAGTCCGTTTCCTTTTGTCGGAGAGACATTAACCACGAACGGCCAGTCTTTATGACCGGGAAGGATGGGCGCGACAATAACCGTTCGTGATCCTCGGTTGACACTATCAGCCTGTATAATCACACATGGCCTTGTTTTCCGGGTTTCCGCGCCCTGTGTTGGATCGAGGTTGATCCAGCGTATTTCGAGTTGCCGATAGAGACGCTCTTTCACGGCTCAAGACTATCGGACAACGTCTCATCCCAGGCTGAAAGTTCTTCTTGATAAGTCTCGCTCTCCGCTTCCTCCTGATTGGCACGCAATAAGGACGCTTCCAGTTGGCGTTGTTTCTCCTCTTTCAGAAGCCGGTTTATATAGGCGCTTCTGTTATTTCCGGCAACCGCCTTCAGAAAAGCGAAAGCCTCAGCTTGCAATGTAAAGGTCGCACGTTGCGTCATAGGGTAACCTCTTTATGGCATATAGAGTATCATACCAAATAGTATGATTAAAGATATGAGCACAAGGGTAGCTCAATAAAGGACGGATGCTCCTCAGTGTGATGCACGACATTGGTGGCGATGTGGATGTCAGCCTGCGTGTCGTTCGCGAGCACGGCGTTGCCACTGTTCGTGTTGCGGGCTCGTCGGGGGAAGTTGCTGCTGGTAATGTCCACTTGCAAACGGCTGCCTGCCGGAAAGGTGTGGTGGATATCAGCCAGGTGAATCTGGACTTGGTAGACCTGGTCGGGCTCTAAGTGCTGCGGCTCAACCGCCTCGTTACGATACATCGCTCGCACCACCCCGTCCATGAGCAGTATGGCGCATCCGTCCGGCTGCAGCTCGATCAATTTGGCAATGAAATCCGTATCGCGGCAATTCGATTGGATGTGGAGCGTGACAGAGACTGCTCCCGCTATGGTGAGATCTTCGCCCAAGACCTCACCCCGGTAGCTCAAACCATAGTTCGGCAAGACTTGTACTGGGCGCTGATCCTGTGGCCCACTCGCGATCAACATATTGCGACCGCCGAGAGTCGGAATGGGACGGTTGGGGTCATATATATAGCTTCTCTCGTCGCCGCCTGGACCGTCAGCGCTGAGACGGCCGTCACCGGTGAGATACAGCCGCTGCTGGACAGTCCCCAAAGGCGGCCATTGGTCCGCGTGGCGCCAGTCATCGGCCACGTAGTTTTTTTGATCTGCGGCCCAGGCGCGCGGCGAATAGTATACTGCCGGCTCATCCATGATTGCGGACGGCAGTCCCTTGAGCCAATAGTCAAACCACTCGAAGTATGGATCGCGCGGCCAGAAATTCCGCTCGTACACAAAGTAATGGCTGTTCGGCCCGATCCATAGCCGCTGGTTTCCGACTCGGGACTGGATCTCGGTAAAGGCGGCCAATACGCTGGTTTGGAAAATATCGAACCAGGTTGTGACGTGAAAACCGGGGACATTGATCGTCGCGCGGAAGTTATGACGGGCGCGAAAATCGTCAGGAGCGGGATGGCTAATAATTTCGTCAAGATAAGGCTGCCATACAGAGAAGTCGGGATACCCGCTCAGCGGTAAACGCATCCATTCGTCCGTATCGATGAAGGGCGGGTCTGCATGTCGGGCAGCATCAAGCGCCGTATAGCGCTCGTTGGCCGAAGCGGCTGCCGCATCCAGTTCTTGTTCACTCAGTCCGTGCTGCTGCAGCATAGCCTCACGGTGCGAACGTGAAAGACCCGGAATGTTCCGGGCTACCCACAGCCATAAGCGCTCCATCTGGATAGATTGGCCCTCATAGACCACATCGTCGTATATACTCGATCCACCCACTTGGGTGAAAAACGCGCGTACATTAGGGTGATTCTGCGAGGCGGCAGCAAGCGCCGTGGTCGCAGCGGCGGATGACCCGGATAGCCCAATGTAGTCATTGGACCAGGGCTCACTGGCTATCCATTCGAGTGTGTCGTATCCGTCTGCTGCGTCGTCGCCATACACATGGTCTACTCCTTCAGAGCCATAGCGTCCGCGCGTATCTTGGTAGACGGCCGCATAGCCGCGGCGCACTATCTCGCGCCAGCCACGTAAGAGCGAGCCTCGCAGAGGGGCCTTTGCATCCGGCAGCCAGCCTTTGGTGCAGTCGGTTACGTTCTGGCCTTCAGGTGAGGTAATGCCGTAGGGCGTGCGTTGCATAATGACCGGATAACGAGGCCCGCCACGTTCGGGCAGGAAGACAAACGTATTCAGCCGCACACCATCACGCATGGGCAGCATCACTTGAAAACACCGCGCCCCGTCAATAATTTCCATAACTGACCTTTCTCTGACAATTGATGAGCGAAGAGCACGACAACGTTGCGCCCTACCCGGCCGCACTGATACGTTTCTCGCCACGCGCTTACAAAGAGAGAAAGATCATATGAAGCGAACATCCGTCAATCCTAAGGTTTCTAATCAAAGCTGCCCTTGTCCGACAGATTCTGGAAGTCTGAGAAGTTTTTGGAGCTCAGAGTGAGGCTGGGAAAACATGAACGAACTGCAATCACAATTCCACAAAGACGGCGTCGTCTTCATTCAAGGCGCGCTCGACCGCAACACGCTGAAGCTGGCCGAGGCAGCCTTTGACTGGACCTTCAATAATCCCGGGCCCGGTGCTGGGGATCTGCTCATCTGCACCCCAGGCACGTTTTATCAGGACCAGGCGAACCCGGACTGTTTCGACGCCTACCATGAACTCTTACAGGACACCTGCATCCCGGATCTTGTAGCCGGGCTGTGGGAGAGTAATAGCGTATGGTTCCTGTATGAGCAGATCTGGTTTAAGGACGGCGGCAATACACGGCGTACACCGTGGCACCAAGATCTGCCCTACCTCCCCGTTGAGGGCGATGATCTCGGCGTTTTGTGGACGAACTTGGATCCGGTCACCCAGGATACGTCACTGGAGCTCGTCCAAGGCTCGCACCGTGGTCCACTGTTTAATCCTGCGGCCTTTAATCCAGACGACGCGAGCGCCGCTTTGTTCGACGAAGGCGTACTGCCGCCGTTGCCGGATATCGAGGCGGCACGTCACGAGTGGCCCATCGTCTCGTAGGCGATGGAGCCCGGCGATGTCATCATCTT
>CAUZQN010000172.1:0-6278 GCA_963581605.1 uncultured Binatia bacterium (SeqCode) | reverse complement strand
CGTCCAAGGTATAGCTTGCCCATATAGAGATATTTATGACCTTAGGTGAAGTCCTTATAGACCCCCAGAATCGACTAGAGAGAAGAGAACGGCTCATCGATTCAGACCAGACCGCCAAACGCGCTGCTGTGTTGGTCCCGTTCTTTGAGCACGAAGGGGAGTACCATCTGCTCTTCACCTTGCGGACGTCAAATCTGCCTACCCACAAAGGCGATGTGTCCTTTTCAGGCGGACGCTATCACCCTGACGATGTCTCGCTGTTGCATACCGCCCTCCGAGAGTCAGAAGAAGAAGTCGGCCTGAAACAAACGGGCGTTCAGATTATCGGTCCGTTGGATGACTTACGCACTCACGCTTCAAATTATGTCGTCACGCCTATGTGGGTATGATCCCGTACCCGTATGATTTTCGACCCAGCGCGTGGGAAGTGGCGGAAATCTTTTCCGTCCCGTTTGTCTTTCTGGAAGACCTCAGTAACCTGTTGGTAAAAATCGACTCCGGGCTGCTCGGCATTTCCACCAGCCGATACAGACCCGGACGGTTAGCCCAGTTACGGCACCACCCCCGACTTACCCCACCTCTCACAGAATGATACTGATCGGGGCCGAGAGTAGAGGAGGGGCGAATGCAGCAGTTCCACACCGAGCGGGAGCAAGGCTTCATAGATCTGGCTACCACCTTAGGCGACGACTTTGCCACCCGTGCGGCCCAGCATGATGAAGAAGGATCTTTCCCGTATGAAAACTACGCGCGTCTAAAAGAGACTGGCTATACTATACTCACGGTTCCTGAAGAGTTGGGAGGAATGGGCGCCAGCCTCCTGGAGCGTATCAAGACGCAGGAGCGTCTGGCCCAAGGCTGCGGCCCAACGGCGCTTGCCATCAATATGCACTTCAATGTGATGGGTCTGCTCATCAACCTGTGGCATAAGCGTAAAACACCCATAGCCGAATCCATGCTGCGCAAGATCGTCCAGGAACGGCTGATCGTCGGCGGTTCGGGTTCTGAGCCGGATAATGCGATTTCCGTCTTGCGTCCCCGGACCCAAGCTGTCCGTGTAGACGGGGGCTGGCGTGTCAGCGGACGCAAGATCTTTAGTACTCAGTCCATTGCGCTTGACCGCTATTTTGCGGAAGCCACGTGGAAAGAGGGCGAACACGCTGGGAAACAAACGGGTACGGTTATTTCCTTCATGATCCCACACGATACCCCAGGCTTCATCATCAAGGATGACTGGAACACGATGGGCATGCGGTCAACCGAGTCGAGAAGCACCGAGCTCCAAGACGCCTTTATTCCGGAATCCAACGTCTTCTTAGAACGCCCGGTTTTCACCCGAGGTGGGGTGACAGATCTGTTCCCACGCGCCCCGTTCACGATTGGGAGTGTCTATATTGGTATTGCGATTGCGGCCCGTGATTTTGTTGTGGAGTTTATGCGTGATCGGCCGCGTTTCCCACTCAAAAAACCGATGAGCCATCTGCCCAGTGTGTATAACAAAGTAGGCGAGATGGATGCCCTGATTGAAACAGCCCGTGCCGTCATGTGGAAAGCGGCCGCCGAGGCCGACCAAGAGCCGCCACGCCGTTGGATACGCAAAAGTGTCGCAGCCAGGATGGTCGCTATGGAAAACTCGGTAGAAGTGGTTGACCTGGCGATGCGCACGGTGGGTGGCATCGCCTATTTTAAGCGTCTGCCTTTAGAGCGTTATTATCGCGACGTCCGCGCCGGCCTCTTCCACCCCTTTGATACGGATGAAACTCTCGAGCTGCTGGGGAAGACGGCCTTTGGCATACCCATGTACGACGAAGACACGATTCGCACTGCAAAAGAGGTGTAAGAAAAGAGTACGCCATGTCACACCCAGTCCGCTTTGGTATCCAGGTTCCACAACAGAACGGGGACTGGAACGATATGCTCACCCTGTGGCAAGAGGCCGATAGACTCGGCTTTGATACCGCCTGGGTCTTTGACCACTTCCTGCCTATCTTCTCTGACCCAACCGGACCGTGTCTGGAAGGCTGGACAGCCCTATCCGCGCTGGCACAGGCAACCCACAAGATCCGTCTCGGCGTAATGGTCACAGGCAATACCTATCGTCATCCGGCGGTACTAGCCAAAATGGCAGCCACGGTTGATATCATTAGTAATGGCCGCTTAATTTTCGGTATTGGTGCAGGCTGGTTTGAGCTTGAGCACCAAGTCTACGACATTGCCTTTCCACCTATAGGTGCGAGATTAATCAGCCTGGACGAATCTTTGACGCTCATCAAAAAATTGTGGACACAGGAGACGGCAAACTTTACGGGACGGCATCACCATCTGCATGACGCCCCGTTTGAGCCTAAGCCTATTCAGCAACCCCATCCACCGATTTTGATCGGGGCGGCGGGTGAGAAAATCGCCCTCGGGATCGTGGCCCGGCATGCAGATATGTGGAACACGTTCGGCAGCCCAGAGACGTTTCGACATAAGATCGAAGTATTGGCTGACCACTGCGCTCACATCGGCCGCGATCCAGATGAGATTGAGAAATCCGTTCTGATCTCGACCACGTTCTCCTCTGATGACAACACGCGGCAGTTGATAGAAAACTATGTCGCGATGGGGGTCACCCACATTATTTTCTCGATTTCTGCATCAACCGATCCGCAGCTCCTGCACCATTTTGCCCAAGAGGTCATGCCCGCGCTTCGACACTAATCTTCACAACCCGCTGGAGCATATTTGGATCTCATCACCGCGATCTTTTTTGTCGCTGGGCTCGTCCTGCTTGTTGTCGGAGCGGATCTTCTTGTCCGAGGGGCGTCGCGTTTGGCCACACTGCTCGGCATTCCCCCCTTAGTCGTCGGACTCACTGTTGTCGCTTTCGGCACCTGTGCACCGGAACTTGCGGTGAGCCTACAAGCCAGTCTCGACGGACGAGGAGATATGGCTCCGGGCAATGTTGTTGGCAGTAATATCCTGAATGTCTTATTGATCCTTGGATTTTCGGCAACCATTGCGCCGCTCGTCGTTTCTACCCAGCTTGTCCGCACTGATGTCCCGGTTATGATCGGGGCTTCGCTCTTGGTCCTGCTCCTTGGGTTTGATGGCACGATCAGTCGTTTGAATGGCCTACTCCTTGTCGTAGGAGCAATCAGCTATGCAGTGTTCTTGATCCGCAACAGTCGAAAGCAAACGACACCAGACCACGCTGTCCAGGCTCCCGTTGCCTCCGTTTCCTCTGGCCCGCCTCTTCGTCAGTCTCTACGGAATGGGCTACAAAATGGCGGACTCATTCTCGGCGGTATTGTCCTGCTTGTCCTGGGCTCACACTGGTTGGTTAGCGGAGCAACAGCACTCGCCCGTATGCTGGGTTTGAGCGAACTGGTGATTGGGCTGACGGTAATTGCTGCTGGAACCGGCTTGCCGGAAGTCGCGACGTCTGTCATTGCCAGCTGGCGCGGGCAGCCGGACATCGCTGTAGGCAATGTGGTCGGCAGTAATATTTTGAATATCCTGTTGGTCCTCGGACTGACGAGTATAGTCGGACCGGACGGTATTCCTGTTGCAGCCACAGCAGTGCGATTTGATATCCCGATCATGCTGGCAGCAGCGGTTGCATGCCTGCCTATTTTCTTTACCGACGGGATAATCTCACGCTGGGAGGGCGCACTCTTTCTGGCGTATTATATTGCTTATACCGCCTACCTAGTCTTGAACTCGGCCCAGCATGCCGCCCTGCCTGTGTTCAGCATGATTATGCTGACCCTGGTGATCCCGCTTACCGGAGTGAGCCTCGTCGTAATGACGTGGCAGGCTATGCAGCGGCGTCGAGAACAAGAACTTGGCTAATCGTAGCCTGTCTCCCTCGGAGAGAGACTCCGGTTGGAAAGCAACTCATGCGCACGGCTGCTCTGAGCCTCTCCTCTTTCGGTGATGTTTTCATCGCTGTGCTTTTTCTCACCCTGCTGCTGTATCGTTGCAGTCCCAGAGGAGCGTAACACCGTCAGCTCAAACAACGTCCATGCTGTCCGCCACGGACAATCTGGAGCCATAGTATTCGCCTCGACCGCCCACTCAACTTAGGCGCTAAAACTCGTCCGCGTGTAGGCGATCATATCACCGTCTGTAAACCCGCTGAGTCTAGCAATGGCTTCATCAGTCAGCGCATGAACATTTTTCACAACGGGGGCGAAGGCCAATGTATGAGACATGACAATTCCTCCTTACAGCATTGAGCAGCCTACTATCGGGAATCTCTTCCCGATGCGCCGCGTAAATAATGAAAGACAGCAAGGCATATGCCATATCTCTCGACTATAGCCGACATCTTTTGCTATTGTACGCAACAGACCTGAGAGGACAGGACTTTTTGACCCTTGCGGGGATTAACACAGAGGGGAGAGCCGATGCTCTCTATTGTGGCAATACAGATCCTTCGGGCACTTATGCCCGAAGATCAGGCTGCTGAACTCATTCAGAAAGAGATGACGCGGGCTCAGCTTTTTATCGAGCGAAAACCGTTGCGCCCACTCTTCGGTGGGCCAGCTTAAACGGAGGGACCTATGGCAACTGTCTCTATGAATTCGCCGATTTCACCGCGTAAACGCTTTCTCGGGCGTTCCATTCCGACTGAAGGGGAAAACGGACTCTTCAGCCAATCGTGGTTCCCGATCTGCCTTTCAAGTGAGGTCGCTAAGGGACAAATTCTGGGCACCGACTTTCTGGACGGGCGCGTGGTTGTGTTTCGTGGAGAGAATGGAGCGGCCCAAGTGCTCAGCGCCTACTGTCCGCATGTTGGCGCTGACCTGTCTGTCGGCGATGTCCAAGGCAACACCATCCGTTGTGCCTTTCATCACTGGCAGTACGACCAAAGTGGCGTATGTGTCAAAACCGGTATTGGCGATCCACCGCCACCAGGAGCGTGTCTGTTTACCTTTCCGACCGCAGAGAAACACGGACTGATTTGGGCGTTCAACGGAGAAGAAGCCCTGTTCGATATCCCGGATTTTCCATACCCCGAAGATGAACTGGCCATAAGGGTTGAGGCGTTCGACAAGGTTCTTCCAGTCGACCCGTGGGTTCTGTGCTGCAACACTCCAGACATCCAACATATTAAGGCCCTTCACGGGATCATCTTCGATCAAGAAGACCCAGATGAGGAAATTGAGTGGACAGAGCACTCCATGCTGTATGACTTCAAAGGCCGCCACGTCAATGGGGAACCAATCGAGTACCGAGTCGGCATCTTTGGCACGAGTATTTTCTATCAGAGCGGTGTCTTTGATGGTCGTTGGTTTGGCTTTCTTGCTCCATTCGGACTGCCGCGGCCAGGCCAAACAAAGACCTATATGATTATTGCAGCTCGAAAGTCGGACAGTGACGCAGCCTCGACTGAAGCATTTCTGCAGTTCGCCATGGATTTGGAAAAGAAGGTCGTGGGTGAGGATGTGCCCATTATGTACACGATACACCTTCAGCCGGGGACGTTGACAAAGAGTGACAAAGCGCTCAGTACCTTCTTCCAATATTTGCGTGACTATCCACGTGCCCACCCATCAGCGGAATTCATTACCTAGAGTGGAGAAAGGGGAACAATGAACATCGACGACGCAATCGAAACCTTGTGGCAAACAACCCAAAGCGGTCACTATCCCCCGCCAGGACTCGAAAAAGTTCTGAACTTTGAGGATGCCTATAGGATCCAGTTGGGCATCCTGGAACGGCGCATCGCCGCAGGTGAGCAACTGGCTGGCTGGAAGGTGGGTCTGTCCTCCGATGCAACCCGCCATATGTTTGGTCTCGACGCACCCGTCAGTGCGTATCTTTTAGCCAGCCGCCGATTCGAGAGCGGACGGACGTTTGCATATAACAGCATCAGTAAGCCGATTATCGAATCCGAGCTATGCATCATCATGGGACGAACCCTCAAGGGTCCTGGTATTACCAAAGAGCAAGCGCTGACGGCAATAGGTGGTGCAGCTCCCGCCTTGGAGCTTGTAGACATGCGCTTTAATATTGGAGCAGACCTACCCCTAGGCGTAGCCGATGGGGTCGCGCAGTGGGGCTTTGTGACAGGTCCTGCCGTCACCCCCTACCCTACGGATCTCGACCTGGGAACAATGACGGTAGAGACAAAGAAAAACGGTGAGCTGGTCGCAAGCGTACAAGGCAAAGATGCGATTGATGATCAGATTCAGACGGTCGCCTGGCTGGCCAATCACCTCGCTCAGCATGACCTCGCTTTAGAAGCAGGCCAGTACATCATGACGGGTTCGATGACAAAACCGACC
>CAUZQN010000171.1:0-6305 GCA_963581605.1 uncultured Binatia bacterium (SeqCode) | reverse complement strand
TCCGTAAGCGGCAAGTGCTGGAAGCACTGATACAAAACGTCGATTTCGCCTAGCATAGCCTTGAAGCGGTCTCCCACCCCAGGCTTGGTCTTTATCAAACGCATATACGTATCCGGTGCGAGACGAGCCATGGTCCAACTCGCATTAAACCCCAGGGCAAACGCCCCCCCCTGATAGGTCCAGCCTTCGTGATAGTGCGAGGCAGTGATGAGGGGAAAAATTGCTTTGAGATGCGGCGGGGTGCTGATCGCCGCAAGCCACTGGGTAGCCCCAACATAGGAGGCACCATACATGCCCACGTTGCCGTCAGACCAGGCCTGCACCGCGCACCACTCCACCGTGTCATAACCATCCAAGATGTCATCTCGAAAGGTATAAAACTCTCCGTCAGACGCATACCGTCCGCGTGTGTCTTGGATAACAACGGCATAACCCTCACTCGCCGTGCGTACCACGTCGAGCATTAAGACCACTCCCGCCAGCAGGTTTTTATTATACGGCGTACGCTGCAGGATGACCGGGTATTTGCCAGAGGCAGCCGGGCGATAGATATCGGCCCGTAATACCGTCCCATCCCGCATTGGGACTAGGACATCTTTATCAATACTCAAACTCGACTCGCCCACAACATTGCTCCTGTTCGGTCAGACTGATCACGCTTGCGCCTTGCCGTAGATACATTACCCAGGTAATATACCAGGCATGGCTTTGGCTCAATCGCGGCTCACCGCACAAGGACAAATCTCCGTCCCTGCCGAGATTCGTCGCAGGCTCGGGATAGGACCCGGTGCCGTGCTCGAATGGGATCAAGACGGCGACAGGATCGTTGTCCGAAAAGCGGGAAAGATTACATCCGATGACATGCACCGAGCCCTGTTCCCCAAAGGGCCTCCCAAGCGGAAGACGCTTGGGGAGCTGAAAGAAGGAATCAAACGGCACATTCGAGGCCGGCATGCGCGCGGTTGATACGAATGTATTAATACGGTTGGTGACCCGTGACGACCCCAAGCAGGTTCTCGCGGCTGAAGCATTTGTCGCTAAGGGGGTCTGGGTTTCGCACCTCGTTTTAGTCGAGGCCGTATGGGTTCTTTCCACCGTCTACGATCTTGGCCAGCGGGAGATTGCTACCGCGGTCGAAATGCTCCTGAACCATGAACACCTCACAATACAAGATGCCGCAACCGTCAGTGCTGCGCTTGTACACTACCGCAAGAAGCCGAAGCTCGGCTTTTCTGACTGTTTGGTCTTAGAAGTCGCCCGCAAGGCCGGCCACCTCCCCCTTGGCACCTTTGATCGCGACCTTAGTCGGCTCGATGGAGCTGAAAGGCTGTAACGCTCTTTCTTATTGCCTCTTCCATTTCTTCCAGCGTCTTGGGCTGCCCGTCGTACTTGAGGCATCCGGCAACCTCCTTCACCTGCGTTTGAGAGAAAGGTTTTTGGGGACGGAGTAAGATGCCTTGATCGATTTCTTCGACAATAAATTCCTGTCCGACAGGCCATTGATATGTCTGTCGAATAGCCTTGGGGATAATGATTTGTCCTTTGCTCGAAAGCCGTGTTGTTTCCATAAGAGTTCCTCAAAAGTAAGATCAGTGTAAGACAGTGTGAGCGACCAAACAAGTTTTTCCTCTGGGGTCGGTCAGCCCACCCACTCGATCCGTTTCGGATGCGGGGTATAGTATCCGTTGCACAGTTCTCAAAGGAGGAAACAGTGTCTGCCTATATCATCGTAGATGTTGAAGTGACCGATCCGCAGACCTACCAGGGTTACACCAAGCTTGTACCCGCGACCGTCGAAGCCTATGGAGGAAAGTTTATAGTGCGTGGAGGAAAAGCGGAAAATCTGGAGGGCGACTGGATACCCAACCGGGTAGTCGTTCTCGAATTCGAGAGTCTCGAACAAGCAAAAGCCTGGTATAACTCCGAAGAATACCGCGAGCCAAAAAGTATTCGCCACAGCGCCTCACACGCCAAGATGATCGTGGTGGAAGGTGCGGGCTGATAGCAAGAGGTTCACAAGCGGGCCGGTACAAAACATGTGCTGAGATCGGCTGCAGCGGGGTCGTCATTTGTTCTCTCTTTTGTCTCCCTTTCACTGCGTGATCAACCGCGGCATCTCTTGACCGCTGATCTTCGCCTGGATACGAAAGCGGCATGAGTACACAACACCCATTAGACTTTGGAATCTTTCTTCCCCCTCTGCATCCTGTTGGGCAGAATCCCACCCTGTCGCTCCAGCGCGACCTCGAATTGATCGAGCATCTTGACCGCTTAGGCTTTGACGAAGCCTGGATTGGGGAACACCATTCTTCTGGTTACGAAACCATCGCGTCTCCAGAAGTCTTCATTGGCGTGGCATCGCAACGGACAGACCACATTCGGCTCGGCACCGGAGTGAACTCTTTGCCGTATCATCATCCGCTTATCCTGGCCGATCGCATTATCATGCTCGACCACATCACGCGTGGTCGGATGATGTTCGGTGCCGGTCCGGGTCAGCTCACGTCGGATGCCTTTATGCTCGGCATTCATCCCGACGAGCAGCGCCGTATGATGGAAGAGAGCTTCGAGGTCATGCTGGCCCTGTTCCAAGGCGAAACGGTCACCCGTAAAACCGATTGGTTCACCATTGAGGAAGGCGTGTTGCAGTTACGACCGTATAGCCAGCCATGTTTCGATATCGTTGTCGCTGCGTCCGTCTCCCCAGCCGGTGCCAAACTGGCCGGCCGCTTTGGTGTTGGTCTGCTGTCGGTTGCTGCGACGAATCCTTTTGGTTTTGAGATGCTGGCGGATCACTGGGAAGTTGTCGAAGAACAGGCCGCAAAGCACGGTCAATCGGTCGACCGCCGGAACTGGCGCATGGTCGGCCCGATGTATGTGGCGGAAACTGAAGAGCAGGCGCTGGAAGATTGTCGCCATGGTTTTCTGTCCATCATGACCTATCTGTCACATATCCTGCCAATAGCTCAGGGAGGCCCAACAACCTACGAGGAGATTGTCAAAGAAATGAACACAGCGGGTACGGGCGTAGTCGGCACCCCGGAGATGGCCATTGCCCAGATAGAACGACTCCAGAAACAATCGGGCGGATTCGGAACGTATTTGACGATCGGTGCCGATTTCGCGGATTGGGCGGGAACACTCCGCTCGTATGAACTGATTGCCCAATACGTCATGCCACATTTCAAAGGTCAGATAGCTGCACCCCAAGCGTCCTATGACCGTATCGTCGACGCCGGCGGAAAGTTCGCCGCAGCCACCGCCCATGCAATTGAAAAGGCGAGCAACGAATACGCTGCGGAACGAAGCGGGTCGCGTCCAAAGTAACAGCACAGGAGAAGGAGATTTGATCATGGCTGGACGACTTGACGGAAAAGTTGCTCTGATTTCTGGGGCGGCGCGTGGACAAGGAGCAACCGAAGCCCGGCTTTTTGTATCTGAAGGAGCAAAGGTTGTCTTAGGCGATATCCTGGTTGAGCAGCAACAGACTGTGGTCGACGCTCTGAATACCCAGGCTGGGCAGGCGACCGGGGTCAAACTCGATGTGACCCAGGAGACGGATTGGCAGCAGGCAGTCGAGACGGCCGTCCGGACCTACGGCAGACTGGATATTCTGGTCAATAATGCCGGCATCTTTCCGACTGAAGGCTTGGAAGACACCAATCTCGATCTGTGGAACCGCGTCATCGCCATCAACCAAACGGGCGTATTCCTGGGCATGAAACACGCCGTGCCTGCCATGCGTCAGGCCGGGGGTGGATCGATCATTAATATCTCTTCGGTCGCCGGTCTCGTCGGCGCCGGTATGGCAACCGCCTACCACGGGACCAAAGGTGCCGTGCGGCTGCTGACCAAAACGGCCGCAATTGAATACGCCAAAGACCAGATTCGGATTAATTCCGTCCATCCGGGCGGGGTCGATACCGAGATGCTCGACGTCCTCAACCCCGAAGCGCGCCAAGCCGCCACCCTGGCCCATCCGCTGGGACGCTTAGCCACAGCGCAGGATATTGCCTATGCAGTCCTGTATCTGGCCAGCGACGAAGCCTCGTTTGTGACTGGCAGCGAGCTGATTATTGATGGTGGATATACGGCCCAATAAAGGAGACAGCTATGAAACTCGGATTCAATATGCCGCAGCTCACGGCTTTTGCCAGCCAGCGCGCGGTGCATGAGTTTGCCGTCCGCGCCGACCAATTAGGCTACGACTCGCTATGGGTCCAAGATCACTTGCTGTATCCGGATCAGCCCCTCCAGAGCCATCCTGTCCACCAAGCCGTGCTTGGGCCGGACACACTCGTGCAGTGGCCTGAGGCGTATAAAAGTCTGCTGTCTCCACTGGAGTCACTTGCCTATGTTGCGGGCATCACACACAACATCCGCCTGGGGACTTCCGTCCTGGTCTTTGGCTACCATCGGCCCGCCGCGCTTGCTAAACAAATCGCGACCATCGACGTCCTGTCCGGCGGGCGGTTCGATCTCGGCATCGGCATCGGCTGGGCGCGCGAGGAGTATGCGCACATGGACACACCGTTTGAGAAACTGGGCGCGCGGTGTGGTGATTTCATCCGCGCCCTGCGCGCAGCCTGGAAACAAAATCCAACCCAGTACGACGGTCCTTTCTATACCATTCCGCGCGGCCTAACCTCCCCAAAACCAGTCCAGCGCGATGCACACGGAAATCCAGCGGTACCGATTCTGGGCGGGTTTCTGAGTGATGCAGGGCTGTCGCGGGTGGCCGAGTTGTGTGACGCGTGGCATCCTGCCGGCCACACAGTAGAACTTGCAGTGACACGGATGCAACACATTAACCAGATGGCAAAAGAGAAATTTGATCGCGGTCCGCTGCCGCTTGTCCAGCGTGTGTTTGCCGCTCCGGCGCTGCCTAGTATTAAAAAAATAGGCGACCAACTGATGCAACCCAACTGGATCGGCAGCCCGGATGAGATGCTGCCGCAGCTTAAAGAGTGTAAGGACGCCGGTATCGACGAAGTCGTGATCGATACCAGCTTTTTTCACGAGATGGCGAGTGAAGACGACTGGATCGCCCAGCCCGATTTTTTCAAGCCGCTTTTAGACGAAGCGCATAGATAGTTGAAAAACAGGGGGCACCAATGCCGACCAGCCTTGCAGGTGGATATGTCTCAGCCGACGGCCATGTGGTCGAGCCGGCCGATCTATGGACGACGAGAATAGATAAACGCTTTCGCGACCGGGCGCCCCATATTGAGACGCGTAAATCCATAGACTTCTACGTCATCGATGGACTAGACCCGGTAGCCGTAGGCCTTGATGGCGCGGCCCTGGAAAGTAAGATCGCCGGCAAGGTTGAGTCGCCTGTGGCCCGCCACGCGGACACACGTCCAGGAGCATGGGATCCGCAGGAGCGGCTCAAAGACCAGGCACTGGATAATCTGCGAGCCGAGATGATCTATCCCGGCCAGTGGAGCCTCATGCTCTACCGTATTGCAGATGCCGAGTATCAACGTGCCGCCGTTCGTGTCTATAACGATTGGCTCAGCGAGTTCTGCGCCTACGCGCCTGATCGTTTACTTGGCGCGGCTATCTTGCCCATGCAGGGACGGTTGGAATGGGCAACCGAAGAGGCCGAGCGGGCGGCCAAGATCGGACTCAAAGCGGTCATGATCCCGGCAGTCGTTCCAGACCGTCCCTATATCCATCCGGACTATGAGCCGTTTTGGGCACACCTAGAAGAACTGGGGCTGCCGGCTGTTGCCCACTCGGGAACAGCTGCTGATATCGGCGCTTCCACGCACGAAAAGGCACGTCGGATCGGCCCAGGTATGGCGTTTATGGATGAGAAGGCATTCCAACCCATAAATGCGATGACTGAGTTGATTTGGAGCGGCGCGCCCCAGCGTTATCCCAAGCTGAAATTTATTATCGCTGAAGGCGGGATCGGCTGGATTGCGTGTCTGCTGCGCTTAATGGATCACTGGTGGGAGGACCACCGCCACTGGATGCAACCCAAGCTGGATGAGCCGCCCAGCACCTATTTTAAGCGCCAGTTCTGGGCCACGTTCGAGGATGACCGGGCTGGCATTCTGACCCGCGAACTCATTGGAGTGGATCGCCTCATGTGGGGGGCCGATTATCCCCTCACCGAAGGGACGTTTCCCAAATCCCAGCAGCAGATCGCCAAGGACTTTGTCGGGGTACCGGAAGACGAAGTGTATCAGATGGTGATCGGCAACGCGGCCAAATTGTTTGGGCTGTTTGGGCTGCAGGTGTAACCCGCTAAGGTCCAGATCCACCATAGAAAGGCAGGCTTAGTGCAAAAACAG
>CAUZQN010000170.1:0-6331 GCA_963581605.1 uncultured Binatia bacterium (SeqCode) | reverse complement strand
GACATGTCCCGACCAGTTAAAACACCCTCATCGCCTGATTATCGTGCCAAGATCGGTACGGTCGCTGAAGCGCTGTTTGCCGAGCGTGGCTTCGACGGTACCTCGCTACGCGAGATTGCCGAGCGCACTGGGGTGACAAAGGCGCTCATCTATCACTACTACGAGAATAAAGAGGGACTGTATCAAGCGATTCTCGAAGATGCGGCGAGTGATGTTGTTACGCGGGTTGAAGAGATTGCAGAAAATGGGGAGGAGCCAGAGACCCAAATCCGCGCGGTTGTCCAGGTGTTTCTGGATGCCCACCACGATGCACCACACCGTTTTCAGATGATCCAGCGCACGATTGACGACCATCATTCGATAGCTGCCGTTCTCGCTGAACGCTGGTTTTCGCGTGCGCACCTCGCCTTACAGGCGATTGTTGCCGAAGGCGTGCGCCAAGGCGGTTTTAAGCCACTGCCGGCCCAGATGGTTCCGTTCGCTATCATTGGGCTCATCGTCCACACGCTGCGTGGGCAGAAACTTGTCAGCCACATTGATCCGAACCTGTCCGGCGAGCAGGTTTTGACTGCCCTGCCGGATTTAGTGTTGGCATTGCTCACAGCCGATTCTGGTCAAAGAAAAATCAGACCAAGCTCTGCACTTCGGTCTCGGAGGCGTTCGCCGAGTCAGGCCAAACGAAGAGCCAAGGGTTAATGACAAAGGACTACTGAGGAAGAACTGAATGGAAGCATTTTTTCGTTTGATTATCCGATTTCGTTTTCTCGTTATCGCCGCTGTCGTGGGCTGTACTATTGTTGCCGGGATGCAGATGCAGAATCTGCGCTTTGAGAGTGACGCCGAGTCTATGATCCCACCCAATGATCCGGTCCTGCACTACAACGATGTTGTGGAAGAGCGCTTTGGGATGCTGGATCTCATTATTGTCGGCGTCCTGAATGACAACCCGGAAGAAAACGGAGTCTTCAACCCACGCACCCTGGGCATAGTCAAAGAATTTTCTGAGAAAATTGCGCTGCTGCCCGGGATCAAGGCCGTCCGGGATGAAGATGTGGCCAGCGTTGCCACCATGGATAATATTACCGGCACCAGTGACGGCATGTCGGTTGACCCTTTCATGGAAGAGACGCCGCAGTCGCCCGAAGAATTGACAGCGCTGAAAGACGCCCTGTTTAGCAATGCGATGTTTGTTGACTGGATTGTATCCCACGATGGGACCGGTCTGCTCATCATGGCCAAGATGGAATCGTCTGAAGGGACGCTCGAAGGCGTCGCTCGACGGGCAGCAATCTATACCACTATCCGTGACATGATTCGGGAGAAGGAAGCGACCGGGGTGCCCGAGCAATTTCATATTGCCGGGCGGGGCGCCATGGAGGTGACTTTTTCAGAAGATGCCCGCAGCGATATGGAAATGTTCATGCCGCTGGTGCTGTGCATCGTTCTGGGAACGCTCTATTTAACCTACCGCAGTCTGCGCGGTGTACTCCTGCCGTTTGCGGTTGTGATCATCTCCGTCATCTGGAGCCTGGGCAGTATGGCCTGGGTTGGTATTCCGATGTACTTCGTCTCGACCATGATGCCGGTCACGCTGATGGGGATCGGCGTGGCCTACGGCATTCATATTCTCAGTCGTTACTACGAGGAAATCTTCAGTCACCCGGATACGTCTGCGACCGAAGCCGTGGTCGCCGCTATGCAGGAGATGTGGAAGCCGGTGGTGTTTACGGCACTGACAACGGTGGCGGGTTTTCTGTCTTTTCTGACTGCAGCGATGGTGCCCATTCGTTATTTTGGCGTGTTTACCTCAGTTGGTGTCCTGGCTGCGATGGTTGTCTCGCTGACTTTCTTTCCCGCCGTATTGAGCCTGCTGTCGCCCCAGGTGAGTCGCAGCCTGCGTAATCAAAAGAGCCAAAGTGGAGACCTGGCCGCTACAGGCTGGGCGGCCCGCATTCTTTCCAACCTGGGCCGCGGCGTAGCCCGACGCCCGGTGTTGGTGTGGGGCGCAGTGGCAAGCGTTCTGTTCGTCTGTCTGATAGGCATCCGGCAGCTTGAGGTCGACAGCTCGTGGATAGACGTTTTCCACGAGCAGAGCCCGGTCCGTCTTGGCGATGAGGCCTTGCGGGATAAGTTTCAAGGCACGCTGCCCTTGTACGTGACAATCGAAGGGCATGCACCGGACTTGCTCAAAGACCCGGCCCTGTTGCGCAAGATTGACCGTCTTCAAGCCGAGATCGAGCAAGATCCCGTTGTGGGCGGATCGCTGTCCATAGCAGAGTTTATTAAACGTATGAACCGGGTCATGCATGAGAATCGAGAGGAGATGGAAGTCATCCCCGACTCGCGCGATCTGATCGCCCAATATCTCTTGCTGTACTCGTTCTCTGGAGACCCGGATGATTTCGATGAAGTCGTTGACTATGACTACCAGCATGCCAATATCGCCTTTTACCTGCGCTCAGATCACAGCGCGGATATCGAGCGCGTAATTCATCGAATTCAGGATTTCGTGGTCCGAGAATTTGGCCGGGTTGAAAATGAGAGTACTGACGCCGGGCCTCAGGATCCGGTGACACTGAAGTTTGGACGCTGGTTAGCCGGCATCAATCCGACCGTCACCGGTTGGGAGACGAACAGCGGCTTTCGTATTGGTTTTGCCGGGCAGGGCCATATGAGTAACCGGTTTAGTGAGCTTGTTGTCTCCGGTCAGTTGAGCAGTCTTGTCACGTCATTGGTCGCCGTTTTTCTGCTCACCTCCTTTATGTTCCGCTCTGTCGTTGCCGGTCTGATCAATATCATTCCTATCAGTGCGGTGATGGTTTTCAGCTTTGGACTCATGGGGCTGCTGGGTATTCCTCTTGAAGTTGGAAAATCCATGACCGCCTCCATGGTGATAGGCATTGGCATCGACTATACGATCCACTTCCTCAATAAATATCAGTTAAAAACCAAGGACGGTCTCCTTAATCCAGAGCAAGTCACTGTGGCAACGATGGCGACCTCGGGAAAAGCCATTTTCTTTAATGCGGCGGTGGTGATAGGCGGCTTCTTAGTTTTTCTGACCTCTAATTTCAAAGTAAATTACTATCTCGGAGCCATGATGGCCCTCAATATGGGCGCCTGTCTGCTGGCCTCAATGACCATCCTGCCCGCAATTCTCAACACGTTTAAACCGCGTTTTGTGTATGGCGAAAAGCCGGCAGCAGCTGCGCCGACGAAAACAATCCACAGCGTAGTTTCAGCCAGAGAAGAGGAGGAAGCAGTATGAAAACCATCTGCACAATGACAATTGGACTTGGCTTGTTCGTATTGAGCACAATCGTACCAGTCTATGCACAGGAAGTCCCTGGTGAACCAACCGGTCATGAGATCGCGGTTTTTGTTGATGAACTTGAGGACGGTGACGATCAAATATCTGAGGCGAACTGGACGTTGACCAATAGTAAGGGCAAGACACGTAGGCGGCACACCATACGGTATTGGAAAGACTATGACGGCAAGGACGGCTTGTCCAGCAAATCTTTTATCTATTTTAAATCTCCACCTGATGTGAAAGACACGACGTTCCTGAGTTGGTCCCAAGAGGACGTCGAGGCTGATGACGACCAGTGGATCTACCTGCCTGCGTTGCGCAAAGTCCGCCGCATTGCCTCCGGCAATAAAGAAAATTCCTTTATGGGCAGCGACATAATCTACGATGATATGGCGGACCGGGAGGTCGGGGAGGATACGCATACGCTGCTGCGTGTGGAGCAGGAGAATGGCACCAAGTTCTATGTCCTGGAGTCCATCCCCAAGAAGGAAAAATATATCTACAGCAAAAAGCTGCGCTGGGTGAATGCGGAGAATTGGACCGAACCCAGGATAGAATTTTATGACCGCAAAGGCCGGTTGCTCAAAATCTGGACGACGGAATGGGAGCAGATCGACGGGATTTGGAACTGGAAACGGACAGTGGTAGAGAATCAACTGACCGGACATAAGACCGAGCTTCAGATTAGCAACGTCCGATTTAATCAAAATATCAAGGAGTCGGTTTTTACAGAGCGGTCGCTGCGTAAAGGTAAGCCGTAGTGCTTTCTTATGACCGAGGCGTTCGTAAGCTCTTACCTGTTATGAGCAGTCTACCCTTGAGGGTGAAGATATGGTTCTTCATCTTCACCATAATCCTCTGGATGGGAGCGGGAGAATCTCTCGCTCAATCTGATCCTTCCGATCCTCCCAATCCTCCTTCCGTCATCCGCCTCCATAAGGTCCATTTGACTGCCGAGGGAAGCCAGAGACGCATTGTCTTTCAGTTTTCTCAAGCTCCAGCGTCCGTGTATGCGTTTTCCCTGTCGACCCCAAACCGTCTCGTTATTGATATCATCGGTCCAGTCCCACAACGGTTCTCGGCCTCGTACAAAACAAAAGATAGCCTCCTGCGGCGTATCCGGGTTGGGGCGCATCCGCAACATCTGCGTTTTGTGCTTGATCTAAAAGGCGAAAAGATCCCAGCGTTTACTGTCGAGCAACAGGGTAGCCGTGTCATCGCCGTTCTCCACAGCTCAGAGCGGATTGCATCCGAAGCACGTGCTCAGATCTTGTTTGAAAGTCCGCAAGAGCAAATGCTCGCTCAGTCGGTTCCGCCGCCGACCTCCTCGGCGTCTGCTCCGGCTCGCTCTGAGCAAGAGGCCAAGACCGCGGCAGCTAAACCGCACACCGCCCCGAAAACGCGTTCTTCACTGCCAGAGAAAAGAGTCGCGACAGCCAGTAGCCAGAGTACGCGGAGCGATACCCAGCCCGGCTTGTTTCATAAGCTGCGCGAGCGGTTGGACGTGACCGGCTTTGTCAAGAATGAAACCGCCTTGCGGCTATACTCACCGCATCAATTCTCAAAAGTTCAGAATTGGTTTCAGGTCGAGATTGAGTTTGAACTCACCGACTGGGCTGAATTAACGGCGATTGGACGAACGCTTTTTGATCCGGTGAATCATTTAGAGACGGACATTACCGATTTCGATTCCTCACCAGTTGATCGTTTAGAGATTGGCGATTCGTTTCAAGCCGAGTTGCGTGAGCTGTATCTCGACCTTGTGTACGACGACTTCGATATACGCCTGGGACGTCAACAGATTGTATGGGGAGAGTCCATCGGCCTGCGTATCCTGGATGTCATTAATCCCCAAGACTTTCGAGAATTCATTCTGAATAATTTTATTGATGCCCGGATTCCGCTGTGGAGTATGCGCCTGGATTACACCCTGAACGACTGGACGTTTGAGGCCATTTGGTTGCCGGACTTTGAGGCCAGCCGAGCGGCTGATGAGGGCAGTGAATTTCAATTTCGAAACGTTCCAATTCCAGCCCTGCCTATCCAGCCTCCACTGCCCTTTCCGTCTATCCAGGCCAGATCTGTGAATGAACCCGAGGATTGGCGACTGAGCGACTCTGAAGTCGGCTTTCGGGTCACACGCTTTTTGCGGAATATGGACCTGTCTTTTAACTATCTGTATTCCTGGGGTGATTTCCCCGTACCGTTCCGGCGCGTACTCGGTCCAAACACGTTTCGCTTCGAGCCTAGCCATGAGCGCTTTCACCTTATTGGCGGGAGTTTTAACTATGCCTTTGACGTGTTTGTCATTCGGGGCGAAGGTGGGGTGAAGCTGGGGCAGTACTTTGTGTCCGACGATCCAAACGAACGCGACGGAGTTCGACAGCGTGAACTTTTGTCATATGTCCTCGGGCTGGATTGGACGGTCAGCGATAATCTCTTGGCGAATTTTCAGTTCTTCCAGGATGTCATTTTCAATAAATCTGGAGATTTGGTTGACGAGGCCGTTAATAATGCGGTGTCGCTCTCCTTGCTCTCAGACTTTTGGAACGAGACGCTCTTTCCCGAGTTGTTCGTTCTGTACGGTATAAACTTCGGTGACCTGCTCATCCGTCCTCAAGTGCGGTACACATTCTCGGACTATCTGTCCGCAACGATCGGCGCGGATCTTTTCATAGGCTCGCGGTCCGGTTTCTTTGGACAATACGCGGCTTCGGCTAATCCGCACGATCGCTACTGGACTGGGCGTAACAGTCGATTTTTCCTGGAAGTCAAGCGGTCGTTTTCGTTGTAGATGGTCGGTCAATGGGCTCTCCATTGAATGACTCCTTGGTGAGGAATAATCTGAGTGGACGAAAAGATTGTACTAGACTAGACTAGACTAGACTAGACTAAGTCTCATTTGATAAAGAGGACATATGGAAACCGTCAATATCCATCAGGCTAAGACCCATCTGTCGCGTCTGCTCGATCGCGTTGTTGCCGGAGAACAGATCATCATTGCGAAGAGCGGGAAGC
>CAUZQN010000169.1:0-6332 GCA_963581605.1 uncultured Binatia bacterium (SeqCode) | reverse complement strand
CGAGCGCGGATTCCGTAGTGGAGAGCTTGAATGCGTTCTGGATCTCGGTGAAGCCCCGAGTCGACACCCAGATTCGCCGCATAGTCCGTCTCTTGTCTGACATGACGGCCGGGGACATCCTCAAACTGTTCGGCGCAGTCGTCTGGGTTGTCTATGGCCTGTGGGGCTTCATGATCTGCTTGGCCATTGTGAACGATATTGCTGGGGGTTTGGGATTACTGATTGGCCTTGCGCTAGCGCCTGTGACTTTTGTCGCTGCCCCGTGGTATGCCCTAATTGCGTGGGGACTATGGTATCCGCTGTCCGTTTGTTACGGCGGCGGCCTGGCGGGAACTCTCCTCCTCATGATCGGGTCAAGGATAACAAGGAAATAAGCGCGGGCCTGAAGGCTTGCGATCCAATACCGACTGTCGGCCTCAAGATGGGTTTCTCAGTATTGATGCGTCGCTTACGAATTGTTGCACGAATTATCGCACGAATTGTCAATTGATGAGACTCTCTCTTTATGTTACCCGCTAGCCGTATGTGGACGTCTGCACTGTGGAAAAGGGCCGGGAGCTGGCTCCTGTTACTCACCTTTTGCTCGTGTGCGGCAACACCACCGCCTGCTCCGCCCCCACCGCCCCTGGTCCTCCCACCCATTAATTTTGATAAAGGGGCAAATCTCGAAGTCTTCTGGGTGCAGGGTGTTTTGGAAGACGCGGGTTATGACCCTGGTCCACAGGATGGAATCATGGGGCCAAGAACGCGAGGGGAGCTCAACCGGTTCCAGCGAGATCAGGATCTCCCGAAAACCGGACGAATCGATCCGGCGACGAAAGCCGCGTTACAACGCGTATCACCGCTATTACCGAATTATCTGAAAAGCGAAACGTCTCAACAGTCGATTCCAAAAGCTGAGCCTAGGCTAGGCTTCGAGGCACCCCTTCTAGAAGAATATCCGGTCTACTGATGTCGCTCGACTGGCGTGTTCATTCCAGGTGTAGCTTGCAGTGAGTCAGTGCAAAGTAGAGGCATCCTCTACTCCTAGGGGAGTACGAAAAACCCCTCCCTGCGGAGCATTGGAGATATTCATGCTCATGGCTTACCCTAGGAAAAACGAGCGATCCGATGGATGAGAGTCTTATCTGTATTAGTCTATCTAAGGAGGATATGTATGAAACGAATGCTCATATTATCTATTGTCGGAGCCTTCCTACTCGCGCTGCCAGGGTCAGACCTCGTGTGGGCCAAGGGGCATGTACCCCTCGGTGGGCTGCAAGTTTGTCATAACGGCGAAGCGCTCAACATAGCGGCAAACGTGCTAGAAAACTTTCTGGGCAACGGCGATTGCCGGCTACCAATTTGTGATTCGGCGAATGTATTCCCCCCGGGGTCTGACTGCTCTGCTGTAGCCACAGATGCGGACGGCAACGGCTTTTGCGACGTGCTCAATGCACGCGAGGATGCGAGGGGAGCAACGGCGAGGTGCACAGGCACACTATTCTAATGAGCTTGTCCCCCCCGTTCGCCCGTCTGGGGGGGGGACAAGAATTCTCTTCTCAGTCTCGAAGTAGCCTGTGTGGCCGACGGTCTTAGCGCACGGCCAGCTACGAAAAAAATACCGAAAAACGAGCCTCTGCGGTTCTTACTCCGGCCCTGGGTGCTCGAGCCTGGCGAGCACCGAAACCAGCACCGTCACACTGATCGCGCCTAACACGCCTAAAGTTATCGCCCCTGTTGAAACATGGCCCTCGCCAAAACTCGAGGCTGACCACGCCCCGACGAATATGGCCACGCCCATTCCAAGTCCGAATAAAGTACCCAGCATAATACGATCTCCTTCTCCATTTGAGTGCTGCTTTCCTTACCAGTTCCGCTACTGAAGGACTAGAGCGCCTAGTCCTTGACGCTGGCGAGAGGGAAACCCTGCTTCAATCCTCTCGTTTCTCATAGTGCAATGCCACGGCTGCCAGCAAAAAGAGCAACGCGCCATTGTTTTCAAGCAGTTCTTCCACAATCATGCTGATCGGGCTCTGGCCGGTTTTCTTATACCCTCCCATCTCCGTGACCGCATCACTCACCTGGGCCAGCACAAGAAAACCGACAGCCAGGCCCGCGATAAGCAGCGGCCGACGGTTCACGAAAAAGGATTCCAGACTGTGAAAAAAGAACGCGCCACCGCCAAAGAGAATTCCACCACCAACAACTGCACTTCCCCACCCGAGCTCAGCATCCTTTAAGAGAAGATACGCCGTGCCGAAGAAGTCATGCAGATTCCGGTGTTCCCCACCCAATACGACCAGCGGCCGTCCAAAGACCATGATGATCCATGCAGATTCTTCTATGGCCGCAATAAGGGCTAAGATCGGGATTATCCAATAGATCCGAGGGAGACGATACGGGCTGAGTAAAAATCCGCCGGTCACAACCGTCAAGAAAAAGAGGCTCAGCGAGAGAGTTTGAAAGAAGTCGCCATTTGAGTCGGCAGGCAACGCACCATTCATCCATATACACGTCAAGACAACGTCGAGGATGAGGACGAGCAGCCCTGAGGGCATAGAGAATTGGTTACGGGCCAAGGGCTGCAGCATAAATTATACGTTATGCTAGCACAATCTCGGATCCTGTCTGGAACGAAAGAAAGGGAGGTTCCGCGCCACCACCAGCATCAATACCGTATCGATGGTATCCACCGTATCCCTTATGGAGAAGATGCAGAGCGGCCAGAGGGCGAAGTCTTTAAGAAAGACTGGCATTTTTCTCTGATTGGGGTCATGGAAAATAGACCATACGGACAGGAACCAAAGAAGGAGGCCGCTATGTCAGCAGGTAACGGGGAAGTCAGCCTTGAGGGCGCAATTGATTGTGATGGCCACATCTTAGAGCCCCCCGATTTGTGGGAGAAATACCTTGAGCCGCGATATCGCGACCGGGCTATTCGCATTAAAAAAGACGACGAAGGCTGGGAATATTTTGAATTTGACGGCAAACCGTCACGACTGAGCCCGAAAGGCTTTCCCGGCATTCTTGGGGCGATGGGACAGCCGGACATCCTCCCCAGTCCGGAGCGAACGTTTCTGGCCGGGGCCCCATTTGGCTCGATGGACGCGAAAGAACGTTTAGAGCGGATCGAGGGAGAGGGTCTGGCCAAGGCTATCCTCTACCCTACGATTAGCTTGCTCTGGGAATGTGAGATCGAAGATCCGGAAATCTCCGCCGCCTATTGCCGCGCCTATAACCGCTGGATTGTCGACTTTTGCTCAGAGTCCGCCGGCCGCCTCGTGCCGATCGCCCATCTGTCGGGTACGGATCCGGCTGAAGCGACCAAAGAACTTGAACGGGCGGTCAAAGACGGCTGCAAAGGCGCCTTCTTGGCTCCCTTTACCTGGACGAGAAAATCGCACGGGCACCCGGACTATGATGCCGTCTGGGCGGCCGCCCAGGACCTCGATGTGCCCATTGCCATCCACCCCACCTTTGAGCCCATCAGGTTTACGCATCTTACCCGCTTTGACGACCTCGTCCCAACTGAACCGATTGACTTTAGTTGGTATCTTGACGTGCTCGTCGCCCAGGGTATGCAGCAGGCCTTTGTCTCACTGTTCCACTACGGCGTGTTTGAGCGATTTCCACGCGTCAAAGTCGTTGTACTCGAATCCCAGGCGGGTTGGATCGGCTACCTGCTCGACCGTATGGATGCTGTTTTTGATGGTCCTCTTGCGCACTCGACGCAACTCAAAGAGAAACCCAGCACCTACTTCAAGCGTCAGTGCTGGATCTCGGCGGATCCGGATGAGAAAGCGCTCCAGAAACTGATCGAATTTGTGGGATCTGACAAATTTTTCTGGGCATCAGACTTCCCGCACCCCGATCATAGCGACCAGTATATGCCGGCCCTGAAGCGGCTCGTGGCTCCGCTGTCACAAACCGCGCGACAGCGGGTCATCGGTGCAAACGTGGCCGAGGTGTATAAATTAGGCCAGTAACAATACGCCAAATCACGGTAGGGGCGACCGGCTGGTCGCCCTAGGGGCACGGACGCGCAAATCACAGCACGCCTTGCCCCTACGCTTTTTCTCGTTCCCTCCTCCACGTCCGCGCCCGGTTGATATCAAAACTAAAATCTTCCCGCTCTCGTGTCAGATGTGGGTTATAATACGGGTCGTTCGCGATCACTGCTCCCCAGTGATCGCGCATATACTGAACTTCCTCCGGCCGCGGAGGCTGGTACCAGCGACTCTTGGACTCATAGTGATACAGCTGCGCATACGGGGTATACACGATGCGGTAGCCCTGCTGTTGCAATCGCAAACACAAGTCCACGTCATTAAAAGTCACGGCTAAGTCCTCGTTCATGCCACCAACCCCTTCGTATACCGCTTTTCGCAGCATCAGACAGGCCGCAGTCACCGCGCTATAGTTACGAATAAGATGCGGAAAAGCCTGGTAACCCAGCTGTGAGAGCGGTTGATATTTATGCGCATGGCTCGCAACATCTCTGACCCCAAGCACAACGCCGGCATGCTGCAGGGTCTGATCTGCATATAAAAGCTGCGCGCCGACCGCGCCGACCTCCGAACGTTGGGCGTGCTCCAGGAGTGCTTCCAACCACTCGGGGGTAATCACCTCCATATCGTTGTTGAGAAAAAGCAGTTGCTCGCCACGTGTCTGGATCGCCGCTTGATTACACACACGGGCAAAGTTAAACGGCGCATCACTCATATCGTCGCGCATGACGTTGTGCGGCAGCGTGGCAAGATAGGCCAGAGTTTCTTGTGCTTGGCTGCCATTATCAACGATGAGGATTTCATACGCTGGATAGGTTGTTCTTGATTCGATACTCTGCACACAGCGGCGCAGGAAGCCGACCTGATCGCGGGTCGGAATAATGATACTCACCAGTGGAGAGGAGGAGAGCCGGCGGCGGACGCGGAACGTAGACAGGAGCGGGCCGTCCTCAACGCTGGCGTCTTCTTCCCTGCGGTTCAAGGCGGCTTCGAGCGTCCGTTTGGCCCAGGCGTGCCGCAAACGTGTCTCTCCTTCTGCCTCGTCTCGCTGGTGATACAACACCTGCGCAATATGCCCAACCCGCGTGGTCTGTTCCACGCAACGCAGGAGCATATCATAGGCCACACAGCTGTCTGCATGCATACCTGCAGGCCGGCAGACACCGCCAGCCTGCTCGATAAGATTCCGGCGATAGACACCAAACCGACACGCATACACACTTGAGAGACATAGGTCGGGCGACCAGTCCGGTTTAAAAAAAGGTCGATAGCGCTGTCCCCGCGCATCAAGCCTATCTTCGTCCGTGTAGATAAGATCATAGTCGTATGCGTCGAAATAATGCAGGACTTGGGCACACGCATCAGCGGCGAGCTGGTCGTGCTGGCCGAGGAGCCCGATGAATACACCACGCGTCTGCGGAAGAGCCGCGTCAAATGCCAAGGCACAATTTGGGGCGGCAAGAAGCGGTCCAATATGAATCCGTGGATCCTTTTGAATCCGTGGACCTTGGGCCGTGTACTGTTCACAGGCGGCACGAGTTGTTTGCGCATCCCCGATTGGGCATAACCATAGCTCCCAGTCGGGAGATGCTTGGCATATAACAGAGGTGACCGTCTCGTCTAACCATTTGCGGTTTGGATCCTGGACGAATAATACAATGGACAGGAGAGGCTGAGACGATGTCGCATCGAAACCGGACGATCCAATTTGAGCCTGCAGGCGGTCCGTCTCACCCACCCATGCACGGTACGGATCACGGCGCAGTTGTTCCAGCCATGGCCGAATATAGGGGACAAGTCTTGAGCGCCAACGGCGCACATACACACGGCAGTGTTGATAGAAAACCGACAGCCGCCAGCCCAGCATCCTTTCGAGTCGAGAGGCGATTGATTTCCGGGAGAGAACCGGACTGCGCCATTGCATCGTGCGTCTTTTATCGTCCGGCATATTTCGCCTAAGACTGAGCCTTGTCTTCTCTACCACACCCCTCTTGTTCGCACTAGATAATACGCAGAGACAGGGTTTGAACCGTTCTCTTCATACTGTTATTGAGACTGATCTGAGGAAAAAATGCCACAGGAACAATCTCCGAGCACCACCTCCATCACGGGCAAAGGTTTGCCTCCAGACGTCGCCGTTGTCATTGCCGCATTTAAACCAGGGCGACTGCTTGATCACTGTCTGACTGCGCTCTTACAGCAAGAAGGCATCGCCGGCTTCGAGATCATTGTTGTTGATAGTTCTGCCGATGGTACAGCCGGGCGCATTCAACGCGACTTCCCAACGGTAACCGTCGTCCCACTTGCGCAACAAACGCATCAGTCGATCGCGCGTAATATCGG
>CAUZQN010000168.1:0-6364 GCA_963581605.1 uncultured Binatia bacterium (SeqCode) | reverse complement strand
GGTGACGCCTTGGATACGCAGCAAGCCAAACAGACTGCGGCGCTGGACGACGGAAAAAGTCATGGTGTTGTAAATGAGAAACACACCCACAATCAGGGCCAACAGACTCAATGCAGTCAGGTTCAAGTGAAACGCGCGTGTCATCTGGGCTATGGCTTGCGAGCGCCCTTGGGCAGACAGCACGGTCGCCCCGGGAGGGAGCAGGGATCGAATATGTGTCAAAAGATCTGGTCCAGCCAGCTTCTGGCCAGCCGCATCAGCAGGCACGAGCACGTCGATCCGACTCAGCCAGCCAGGCTGGCCCAGCAATTCTTGGGCAGTCGCTATATCCGTAATCAGCAGATTCTCTAAGGCGCCTTGGGCGGCACTATCCTCTGGGTCGAGCAGGCCGACGAGTCTGACCGCATGCTGGCGGCTACCGATGCGGACATTCAGGCCATCGCCCACAGAGAGACCCAGCTGCTGTGCAGTGCGCGCGGCAATCAGCCCGGTTGACGGCGTTGTCAGTAAGGACACGAAGGCCGCTCCGCTGTCGGCATTCAGGCTGCCCAGATACGGGCGAAACACCGCTTCGGCAAAAGGGTCAATACCGAGCAGATGGAAAATACGGCCGGGGTAGTCGGCTGCAGCCACATCGCTTTCAACCACGGGGGCAATGGCGCGCACTTTTCCTTCAACGCGCAAGGTACGGTATACGGCCTCAGGCAAGCCGTTCGGTCCGCCCACGATTTGATGCGTCGCGCGGCCGACTATACTGTTGGTTGACAGGACAAACGCCCGCCGGGCGCTCTCGTTGGCCAGATCAATCGCCACCACAACCGCAACGCCCAAGGCCACCCCCAGCACAGCCAGGCCGATCTGCCACGGATGCTGGATCATATAGCGCAGACTCGATCGCCACAGTAATCGACTCATGTGATTCATGTGCTTCACGCGATCTACGCAGCTCAGGATGAACCCTGGGCAGAGCGCGAGTAATCGCGCTCCACAAGCTGGCCGTCACGCATGGTGAGCAACCGATCCGCCACGCCAATGACTTCGGTACTATGCGTGACCATGACCAGCGTCTTACCCCGCTGGCGCGTCAGGCCATCCAGCAGCTCCAGCACGCTCCGGCCGGTCTCAATATCGAGATTGCCGGTCGGCTCATCGGCCAACAGGAGTAAAGGATCGTGGACCAACGCACGCGCAATGGCCACACGTTGCTGCTCCCCGCCGGACAGACGATCCGGAAAGCTATGCACCCGGTCTGCCAACTCAACCGCCTCAAGCAGCTCCAGCGCACGCGCACGCCCAGCCGGTCCCGCGCGGCCGTTGAGTTCGAGCGGCAGGAGCAGATTCTCCTCGACCGTGAGCGTCGGGATCAAATTGAAAAACTGAAACACAAAACCAATATGTTGGCGCCGAAAAAGCGTGCGCTCACGCTCGCTCAAGCGGGTGAGGTTTACCTCGCCCTGGTCGGTATACACGATCACCTCTCCAGCCGTTGGCAGATCGATACCACTGATCAGATTGAGCAGAGTCGATTTGCCGGAGCCGCTCCGACCCAGCAGGACGGTGAACGTACCTTGATGAATGTCGAGATCAATATTGTGAAAGACGGAATGAGTGCGATCGCCCTCGTGATACACCTTACTGAGTTTGCGGAGTGTCACCAGGCGGGCGTCCGCCCTGTCCGGCTGTCGTGTCTGTTTTTCGGTTGACAAGTTTCCCCTACACCACCCAATTAAGCATATTCCAAACTCTCAGAATGCTCACTCTGCATATACTACTTCCCGTATTGATGCACGGGAGTGTCACCATTCCTCCTGATCGTCTCCAATGAATAGCCTGGATGAAGCGCAGCGTAATCCGGGCAGAGCCTGCAAAACTCTGCTTTGTCCCGTAAGCCTGGATACCTGCTTTCGCAGGTATGACACAAAAGGACTGTCATTCCCGTGGAAACGGGAATCCAGAAATCGTAGCCAGGATGACTGGATGCAGCGCAGCGATGGATGTCTTTCATCAAAGGCGCTGCGCCGGGGTAACAGCCATAGACGATGAAGTCCTGGAGAGTACAAGCAAAAACGTTCCGGGCTTCCTGTTAGTTCCAATGTTCGGTACGTATCAGTTCAAACCGCCCGGCCAATGTTTCGGTCAGCCCTTTTTCAACCAGCAGCGCTGAAGAGTCTGTCACAACGAGCTTCAGGCCATTGTTTTTGTCCCACAGCATCTTCACCATATCAGCCCAGCCGGTGATTTTTTGCACTTCGTCAATAGCAAGAATACGGTCCGGAGAACGTTCTGCAGCTTGCCACCATTCGTTTACGATATCGGATTGTAGCGGGACGGGATAATCGGCGGATCGGTAGACCCCACGCCCATCGAGAGCAGATTGAAGGGCTGTGGTTTTGCCAACTTGCCGCGGACCGACAACGACCTGGATCAAGGGCACTGGCTCTGCAATCCGCTGTCGAATAATGTCAGCGAGCAAGCGATTTTTATGCATGATGTCAACAGGTTGCACTAGCGAAAACAAATCGTAAAATATATTTCACAATTTGTCAGTCGGACACTACTAAGAACCGCTAACAAAACTCCGTCTTATCCTGCCGGCGTGGATACCTGCCTTCGCAGGTATGACAAAAAGGGCTGTCATTCCCGTGGAAACGGGAATCCAGAGGAGAGAGGCTGGGGCGTTAACAATGGGCGCTAGGCAGTTTTGTTAGGCGCTCTCAGGTCTTCATATCCGTTGGGTATTTCGGCGCGGCTGGCCGGTATTGTTCCGTAGCGGGCCGTATCGAAAGACGGTCCGAAGCTGATAAAGAGAGCCCCAGAGAATCCAAGAAAGCTTAAAAGGCAAGCTCGCCTAGACTAGCAAAACCCATTGCATCATGGTCGGCTATATCCTGAGCGTTACGCAATTCTATATCAGCTGGGCCCTGATTGTTCCCCGCCTTGTGTTCCTCACTGAGCTTATATCTGTACGATACGAAAACGATCCATGCTCCGACGCTTGCTTCCCATCTTAGGCCGCTGCATCCGCCTGTGCTGTCCGCGCTGTGGGCAGGGACGGATGTTTACACGCGGTTTTTCTATACCAGACCGATGCACGTCGTGTTCCCTTGCCTTTGAGCCCGAACAAGGCTATTACGTCGGCGCGATTTATCTCAACTACGCGGCGACTGTCCTGATCGCCACACCCGGATTCTTACTTGTAGACTACTGGACAGACCTGACGCTGACTAAGCAGATGATTATATGGGCGGTGTTTGCGACTGGGTTTCCCATTCTTTTTTTTCGACACTCAAAGAGCTTGTGGTTAAGCCTTGATTATTTCTTCACCCAGTCTTCGTAGCATATACAATAGCCGGGTCTCGCTAGGAAGGAGAAGTATCCAGGGGCTTAGAGGGTGTAAAGTGGAGAAGACCTGTCATTGCGAGGAGCCGGCGGCGACGAAGCAATCTCTTTTCCCGCCTAAGATTGCTTCGCTTCGCTCGCAATGACGTGTACCGTGAGTTTCCAAACACACTCTTAATCTGGGACAGCAGCCGCATCAGATTCTTGCTCGGCTTGCTCAGCATCGCTGGAAGCCCTGCTCCCCCCGAAGAGTGCCCGGACCGACTGCGCGGCATGATCCAGATCTTCCAAGATCACATACGAGGCGGGCAAGAGAACCAGGATAATCACGGTCGCAAACAAGACCCCAAAACCTATCGAAATCGCCATGGGAATCAGAAATCGGGCCTGGAGTGAGGTCTCAAAAATCATCGGCGTCAAACCAAAAAACGTGGTCAGCGAGGTGAGCAAAATGGGCCGGAAACGGCGTGCGCCGGCCAGGCTGACCGCTTCACTCGAAGATATCCCCTGTGTGTCGCGGATAGCATTCGCGGTCACAACCAGGACCAGCGAGTCGTTAATCACCACACCGGCCAGGGCAATAATCCCAAACAGACTAATGATGCTCAAGCCGTAGCCCAGCAAAAGATGACCAATGATCGCACCAATAATCCCAAACGGGATGCTCAGCATGACAATCAGCGGCTGGAGGTAGCTCCGGAACGGAACAGCCAGCAGGCCATAGATGCCAAGCAAGGCGAACAGAAAACCGATCGACATCGCCTCAAGGGATTCTTTTTGGGACGCTTGCTCGCCTTCTAGGACATAGCTCAAACCCGGATATTTTTGCATCAGCGCGGGCAGTTCTTGGCTCAGCACCTCAGCCGTAATGGTGGTGGCATTAGACACGGCTTCGTCCACATCAGCAGTCACGGCAATAACCCGACGGCCCTCACGACGGCGAATCTCGGTATAGGCATATCCGCGTTGGACGGCGGCGGCTTGAAACAGCGGGATCTCGCCGCCTTGGTCCGTCCGCAGAATCAACTGCTCCACCGTGTAGGCAGTGCGCCGTTCATTTTCAGGCAGTCGCACCATCACCCGGACCTCGTTGCGTCCGCGTTGCTGCCGCAGCGCTTCCGCCCCGTAAAACGAACTCCGGACCTGGCGCGCTAAATCCGTTGCATTGATACCCAGGCTCCGCGCTTCGGGCTTTACGGTTAGACTCAGCTGCGGCTTGCCGCGGGCAAAACCGTCGTCAATATCGAGCACCCCAGCGTAGCCGGCCAAGGACTGCGCCAGCTCAGTTGCAGCTGCCTCAAGGGTGGCACGGGTGCGATGCGTGAGCTGAATGTCGATAGCCGCGCCATCGCTCACCCCTGTCTCAGCGTTAAAGGTGAGCGTTTCGATTCCTACGATTTGAGACGCTGCCTCGCGCCACGCATGCACAAAATCAGGACTCCGCACCTGACGTTGATCAGCAGGAACGAGTGACACTTGAACGCCAACAATATGGCTCCCGCCTGCGCCCCCACCACCAGCACCCGGAGGTCCGAAAGTCCGTAAAGGCGAGCCTATCCCAGTATACATACCCCGCACAATCCCGACTCCACCATGGGTCTCAACCGTGGCTGAGGCCGCGTCGAGCAATTGTTGCTGAACGCGCCGAGAGGTCTCCATCGGTACGCCAAAAGGGAGCGTGGCCTGGGCGGTGACCACGTCGGCATCAATACGCGGGATAAAACTAAACTGAATATGGCCGCCGCCCACCGCTCCAGCCGCGAGAATGAGCATGGCAATCCCAATCGCCACTGTCGCGTAGCGATTGGCCAAAGCCACACGCAAAAGCGGCTGATAGCCGCGGCTAATGCAGCGCTGCAAAAGCGGGGCAAAGAGGCGCTGCGGCTTGCCCAATATTTTCCATAGACGGGTTTCAGACGATTGGTGAGACAGGTGTGCCGGCAGGATGAACAGCGATTCAACCAGCGACACTACAAACACCGCGACCACAACAGCCGGGATCTGACCAAAAAATTTCCCTATCGTGCCGGGGACAAAGAAGAGCGGTAAAAACGCCACGATATTGGTCAAAACCGCAAAGAAGACCGGCCCGGATATCTCCCGTGCGCCTTCTATTGCCGCCCGCAGAAAGGGCATGCCGTGTTGGCGCTTTTCATACACGTTTTCTCCCACCACGACCGCATCATCCACAACAATGCCGAGGGTAACGATAAAGGCGAACAGAGAAATCATATTAATCGAGGCGCCCGTAATCGGCAAAAAAAGAAAGGAACCTAAGATAGAAATAGGAATGCCCAGCGTCACCCAAAAGGCCAGCTTGGGGTCGAGGAATAAACCCAGCAGCACTAAGACCAGGACAAGTCCCAGAGAGGCGTTTTTGACCAATAAGTTCACCCGGTCGCGATACACCTCGGATCGATCATCCCAGATCGTCAGGCCTATGCCACTCGGGATATTGGGTTCGATCTCCGCTAAATAGGCGCGTATCGTGTCGGAGACAGACTGGGGCGTTTCGTTGCCAACACGGTAGACCTGAACTTTGACAGTTCGTTGACCATTAAAAAAGGCTTCTTCGTCGGTCTCTTCAAAGCCATCGTAAATTTGTGCTATATCGCCAACCAGAATCTGAGACCCATCGGGTGCGGACGCAACCGGGATATTGGCATACTCGCGCGCAAAGTCGCGTCGTTCCTGGGTACGCAGCAATATTTCGCCGCCCGCAGTTTTGACTCCACCCGCCGGCAGTTCAATGGCCGCTTCTCGCACCTCACGCGCAATACCATCCAGGGTCAGGTTGTAGGCGCGCAGATTACGCTGTGGGACTTCAATGCTAATCTCCAGCGGCCGGGTCGCCGCCAATTCAACCAAGGTAATGCCCGGTCTTTGCAACAGGGTGTCCCGGATCTGCTCGGCTAAGTCCCGGAGGGTTTGCTCTTCCTGATCTCCATGCACCAGAATGGTGAGCACTTGGTTACGTATCTCAACCAGACTCACAATCGGACGCTCCGCTTCCTCAGGAAAAGAC